>NZ_JAUBWA010000009.1:0-30103 GCF_036702825.1 Microcoleus sp. A003_D6
CGACCGAGATAAAAACGCCGCAATTAATATAAAAGTCGCGGGTGGATTGCCTGAGACTAAAAACGGACGTGGAGGACAGAGTAAGACCGCATCTAATGTGGCATCTTCCAGTGAAGCGTCAACCCACCAATTCCCTAAGCAGCTTTCTTTGTTTGGGTAGATTGGAATCCCCCTGATTCATCAGTGGGGAGGATATCAAGAATGGATTTATTTTTTTAACGAACCGCTTTCGACGCCAAGGTCGCCAAGTAAGAAAAGAAAAGAAAAGAAAAGAGAAGAGAAGAGAAGAGAAGACAAGAGAAGACAAGAGAAAAGAACAGAGCGGCCGACTGATTTAAAATTGCTACGACCCCAAAAGCCTGCGGATTTCCAGCCTGTAAGCTGCATTATTCAAACCTTCACCGCTAGCGAGATCCGGGTCCATCGCCTGCCTCATAGCAGCAATCCGATCGGCAGTAGCCGGGTGAGTGCTCAAAATGCTCGGAGGAGAAGGCTTGTTGAGCAGTTTTTTCATAAAATCAACCATCCCAGATTGAGCGTAGCCCGATCGCCCCATTGTTTGCAATCCCAACTGATCGGCTTCATACTCAGCTTGGCGGCTGTGGGGGCGCCGCAAAGCCAGTTCCACCCCAATCTGAACCGCCTGAGATCGATCGAGCCCAGTTGCCGAAGCTACACCTGAAGCGATGGCCATTTGACGCATTTGTTTAATCGCGTGGCGAGCATTAATGTGAGCTATTTCGTGGGCGATCACACTGGCCAATTCTGCCTCATTGTCCGCCGCTGCCATCAAGCCTTTATTCACATAAACAAAACCGCCCATAGTTGCAAAAGCATTAATCGTGTCGTCGTCAATCACTTGAAAAGTATAAGGAATATTCGGGCGAGTGCTTTCCCGGGCGAGTCGTTGACCGATGCGGTTGATATATAATGTAGTGTCGCGATCGCGATCGATCTTAAACTCGCTGTTTGTTAACTGCTGATTAATTTGTCGGCCAATAGTCACCTCTTGGCCATCGGACATATTCGACAATTGAATAACTTGAATGCCCCGAAAAATCAGTTCAGGCAAAGAAAATGCTTGAGTCGGTTCCGGGGAAACCACCCCGATACCCGCAGCCACAATCAGGGACAGAAACAGATAAATCCCCCGGCCACAAGTACGCCGGCAAGTCAACCAAAAACTTTTTAACATGATTGATACGTGGGAGAAGTTAGATAAAATTTGAGGAAAAACCGGAAAAGTCACTCAATAGGCAGACGAAATTTGAGGCTGATTTGTTGCTATTATAGCTTTTTGCTAATTTTTAAGCGGGCCGACAGCTTCCGGGCGATCGGCCTGTCGGCTAACCAACCGCCGTCAACTGCCTTATGCTTTAACTCCTCGCTCCTGTTCCCGCTATAACTGTACCCAGTTTAGTGGCGGGATGAAAGGCAGGGAGATTGTAGGTACGGAAATCTCCAAATCTTTATCTTTGTAGCTGTTTTACTGAAATGTGTATAATACAGTAAGGAGGTAATGAGATGCTGCATACTGCCATCAAGGTTCGACTTTATCCAACATTAGAGCAACAAGCCATACTGTCTCAGCACTTTGGCTGTGCCAGATGGTGGTGGAACTATGCTCTAAATAAGTCAATTGAGACTTACAAAGAAACGGGTAAAAGCCTTGGTCAGTCAGCACTCAATGCCTTTTTACCAAAACTCAAGAAAGCCGAAGAAACACTTTGGTTGTCTGAATGCTACAGCCAAGTTTTGCAAGCAACAACGCTCAACCTCACAACTGCCTATAAAAACTTTTTTGCAGGTCGTGCTAGGTTCCCGCGCTACAAGTCAAAGCATGGTAAGCAATCGATTCAGTATCCTCAAAATATCAAGGTACTTGATGGGTTTGTTCAGTTTCCGGGCAAAGTCGGCAAAGTCAAAGCCAAGCTGCACAGGAACATAGAAGGAACAATCAAAACCGTAACGGTTAGTTTAAATCCTTCTGGGAAATACTTTGCCTCAATATTGACGGAGAGTGAAGGCGACAATCCGACTGTTTCAACGGAAGGAAAAGTAATTGGAATTGACTTGGGATTGACTCATTTTGCTATTACGAGCAATGGCTGCAAAGTCTCTAAGTATGACAACCCTAAGCATCTAGCCAAACACGAGAAAAACCTCAAACGCAAGCAACAAAAACTAGCTAAAAAACAGAAAGGAAGTAATTCAAGGAACAAAGCCAAAAAGACTGTAGCTAAAGTGTACGAACGGGTAACTAAATCCCGTCAGGATTTTATACATAAGCTTTCGAGAAAGCTCGTCAATGAAAACCAAGTTGTCGTAGTAGAGAATCTTAATGTCAAAGGCATGGTACGCAATCACAATTTAGCTAAAGCCATATCTGATGCGGGATGGGGAATATTTGTCAATTTCCTAGCTTACAAGCTAGATAAAAAAGGTGGTAAGTTGGTTGAAATTGACCGTTGGTTCCCCAGATCCAAGCTCTGCTCTAATTGCTATTACCAGATTGATAAGTTACCACTTGATGTTAGGGAGTGGACTTGTCCTAATTGCGGTAATCGTCACGACCGTGATGGTAATGCAGCAACAAATATTAGAGCCGAGGGCATCAGGATACTACAGACGGATGGAACAGCCGTTTTTGCTAGCGGAGGGGAAGTAAGACCAAAGCTTGGACGCAAGTCTGTTCTGAGGCATTCCTCTGTGATGTTAGAAGCCCACACTATAATCGTTTCGATTTAGTGTGGGTAGTTCACGTGCCCCAGTCATGCGGATTTTGGGCGATCGTTGTGGTAATATCTTTTAGCTTCAGGACTTACGTATCAATAAAGTATGTCATTGCCAGCGGTAGCTCAGCAATAGCAGCATCTGTTTTTCATCGATGTCTGTGTAAGTCCTGAGTTTGTAAACATACTCCTGTCGCTATCAGTATAATAGGCGATTTATGAAAATTTTGGATTCTCAAGGCCGGCTGTTCGGCAAACTCAGCATCCTAGACGTAGGTGCCGCTCTCATCGTACTGCTAGTTGCAGTCGGAATCTTCTTCTTTCCCGGCACTTCTGGCGGTTCCGTCGCCCAAGTCGGCAGCAGTGTCAAAACTGTAGAGATTGATGCAATTGCGATCGGTCTCAAAGGGACAAACGTTCAAGATTTGTTCAAAGCAGGCGATAAAATCAATGTGGTGATCCGCAATCAACCCTCCGGTCAGATTACCATCAAATCTGTCAAAACTCTCACCAGAACCATAGCAGTTCCTCAGCCCAACGGCACTCTCAAAGCTCTCCCCGATCCCAGAGAAGAAGAAGCCTTCAGCAAAAATATGATGTTTACCTTAGAGGGAAAAGGTCAACTTACTGACAATGGCCCGGTTTTAGGGAATACGAAAGTCAAAATTGGCACTACGCTAGAGCTTGAAGGCCAAAAGTACATTTTCAACGCCAGCGTCATTGACGTGCGAGTCAAAGAATAGTCAGTAGTCAGTAGTCAGCAGTCAGCAGTCAGCAGTCAGCAGTCAGTAGTCAGTAGTCAGTAGTCAGCAGTCAGTAGTCAGCAGTCATTGCTAATGGGGAAGGGGGAAGAGGGAAGAGGGAATTCATCTTCCTTCTTCCGACGGACATCGGACGGACATCCGTTACATCCGTTACAAAATCCGTTGCCGAACTTCCTTCTTCCGACGGACATCGGACTGACATCCGTTACATCCGTTACATCCGTTACAAAATCCGTTGCCGAACTTCCTTCTTCCGACTGACATCCGTTACATCCGTTACATCCGTTACATCCGTTACAAAATCCGTTGCCGAACTTCCTTCTTCCTTCTTCCATCGGACTGACATCCGTTACATCCGTTACAGAATCCGTTGCCGAACTTCTTCACCCTTGGGAAAGCAGTTTTAAGTATTGCCGAATTAAGCCAATAGTGACAGCGGGAATTTCTAACTGCGGAGTCAAACCTACGTTTTCCAGAGATTGAAAAACTTTTATTGCTTCGGGGTTGAGGTTGGCCAACCGCTGGCCGATATCCGGGCCGGTAAACTGCGATTTTTCTCCCCAAATAATCGCTGTCGGCGTAGTTAACTGAGTGATGTACAGCGACAAATCAAAGCACAAATCTCCCCGCACAAAAGACAGGGCGGCATATTCTGCATTTGGTTCTAAGGCGGATTCGAGGTAAGCGTCTACAATTTCTTGATAAACGCGGCGGGAATCGGCAAATTGGCGCTGTTCTAGGAAGCTGCGGATGCCGCCTTCTGTGGCGATTCCGGTACTGTAGAGCAGTCGGTCTAAAATCGGCGTGTTGACTAGCTTAGCGAAGAAACTGCTGCCGTAATCTTGTCCGAAGTCAGACAAACCGCTGGGTATTGTCAAAATTAGGGATTTGAAGAGATCGGGACGGGCGATCGCAGCTCGAATCGCGATCGCCCCCGTCAGCGAAGAAGCGATCGCATCTGTCGGACTGTCGCAGGTTTTTTCGATAAATTCAATCAAAGTTGTGATATAATCTTCAACCTGATAATTTCTCGGCGGATGTTCCGATCGCCCCCAACCGATTAAATCAGGTGCTAAAATTCGATATTCTGTCGCAAAAGCCGGATAAACTTTCGACCATTCGTAGGCACTAGACCCGCCCCCAAAACCGTGAAAAAATACCAAATTCGGCTTATTTTCCGAAGTTGAGGTCGGCAACCCGATCCAAGGCATTTTTTCAGCAGTGTAGTAAACCATTCTGCCGAGAGAAGTAACTATCGATCGCTGACCGAAACCGAGGGGCACAAGCATAAATAAACCTCAATCGCTGTTAGATGTTTGATTTTTGTCCGCCGCCCCGTCTCTGTTTAAAAAAGGTGTTTAAAAAAAATGTGCAAAGCTGGGGCTGTTTTTGTAAAGATTGAGTAATGATTTAAATCTATCTTAGTACAGGTGCAGCGTGAAACTACAGACAGCAAGTAAGTTTTGCGATTTGGGCAGTTAGGCTGTGTAGTTATCCTCACCCTTGCAAACTACCGCCGATCGGAGATAATAGCAAAATGATGGGTAAGACCCCTCAGCACAATAGAGTTTGTTCGCCAACCCGCAAAGCAGGCGCTCGGAAAGCAGGAGTATTATATCTGGCTTTCAGGCAGTTGGCAGGTTTGCCGACGCTCGCCGATCGCGAATAATTAATTACCATATTTTGCGGAACAGTGGGTTTTGAGGTCGAAAGTCTTTGTTGGAGGGCGAGCGATCGGTTTTCGGCTCGTAATTGCAGCCAGAGGCAATTTCCCTGGCATCGCGGTTATAAATTCCAAAACACAAGAAATAACTCATCTCAGGGAGATCTACTAAAAATGCAACTGCTCAGGAAACGGGATCGCGAGGGTTTTATGGTTGACGCAAAAAGTCTTCAATCCAACGGGTTTGCAGAATTTGATACTGCCTGTCGAAGCATGGATTTAAACGGCAAAAAGTCTTTAGTCGCCACTCCAGAACGATCGGGCTCCGGGTTAGAGGTGCCATCGCGCGCCACCGTACCAGCGATCGTCCGCCTAGCTTTAGAAGACTTAAAATGCTTTGAAGTAGTACAACACCAGTTTGCGCATTGGGGAATGACTTTTTTCAACGCCGTGGCCATCCAACCTTCAAACCCAGCATTTGTCACGGATTCTGGGGCAACAGTGTTAATGGGGGCCCCAAAAAGCGGACTGATAGAAGTAACTTTCAAGCATCCAGTTCGCAGCGTGTCAGGACTCGTCACCAGTTCGCGGCGAACTGTTTTATCTGCTTGCGACATCGACGGGAACCCAATTGTTCAGGATGAAATGCCAGCGCCCAATCTGGCAGGGTCTAATTCTCCGATCGCCCCTAGCGCTCCCCTGCGCGTAAAAGCTCCGAATATTCATCGAATTACTTTTTACGCTTTTGACGGTCAGCTAGTAGTCGATAACTTGATTTTTGGATTTTAAAGCCATGCCATAAGTAGCGTCCCAAGTCTCCAAACCTTCAAGAAGGGCATTGCGGACTAAAGCTTCGGGTTCCCGACTCAGCATCAGGCGAAAGCACTCGGCAGCGCGGGAACGGGCGATCCTCTTCGAGGGCAACGCTTGCGAACTTTTGACGGAACCAAAAGGGCCAAACCCACCGTTATTCACCAAATCGGTCATTTGCCGCACTGCAATCAAACGCTTCACGGGGTCTGCATCAGTCAAATCTGCCAGGATGCGATCGAGCGCCGCTTCATCTTTTGAGGCCCCCAGACTCAACGCTTGCCGCAGCAACAGCCCTGCAATGGCGATCGTGCCCAAATTCTGCAAAATCAGGCTCAAAGCCGTCCAGTGGCTGCTTGAGTCGGCCCAAATCGCCAAACTCATGTAAGCGCCCAAGGTAGCCATGCCACCGGTGCCCACCGCTAAAACGAATCGGCGGTTCGGGCTTTCCCAAAATTGCTCGATTCGCTCCCGCAGCAATTGCCAGTCCCGCGACTGCCCTCGGTAAACCAGCATCATCGCTGCTATCCCCAGGCCTGTGGAAAACAGTAACTGACTGTTCCACCACCCCCAAACTGCTGCCAGGGTGACAACTGCCAGCCAACCTTTCGATCGAGTCAAACGCTCTAGCAGCCACTTGAGCAAGGCGTTAGAAACCACAGGCGATCGGGCCCGATCGGTCTTGCCATCTACCCTCCGGCGCATTTTTTCGGCAGTCCTAGGGCTTCCCGGCGGGCGATCGTGACTGAGTTCTCTCTCTTCTCGGACATCGGTCATTTCTAAGGACAATTCCCGATGGGGGAGCGATTCGAGTTGCAAAGTGCGATCCTCTTCGAGGGCTTCGCTAACGGACACTTTCACGGGCGATCGATTCAGCTTGGTTGTACTTTTTTTAACTTGATTCATACTGACTTTTTTGAGAAATAACTTTAAGTTATCCAGGCGTTTTTAGCACTGATTTAGATTCTCGATCCAGAATATTATTATACTTTATGATATATGAAATTTCAACCGGTGGCGAGTACCGCAACTGCGCCGAATTCCGGAAAATCATTACCAAAAATAGAGCTATTGAAGATAGTTGAGAAAAGCACTACAGGTTAACAGCGAATATTTCTGAATCACTCTTGAGGCCCTTGGGCGATCGTCCTTTGGCCCAAGGGCAAAACCCAAAAAAATTAAAATTTCAGAAATTTGGGGGATTTTGAGTGCGCCAAGAAGTCCGCCAAGAAATGCGCGTCGAAAATTTAGCCTTTGGCCAGGAGGCCAGGAGGCGGCCCCAAGAGTGTCAGATGAGGCTGGACGGACAGCAGCCTCCTGGCGGGCGCTTGAATCGAGACAGAATTGTTTGATAATCAATAGCAGGATCGCTCCTAAACTGCTAAGATTTTTGAATTAATGGAAGCAGCTCAAGTCGGGTAAATTAGCCGTAATTTTGGTAGGGGCGAGTCGCGCCCGATCGGCAATATCAGCCACGTATGGGCGTAAACCCGCCCCGGCATCTGGATATTACGGTCGATCCCCGACCGGACTAGATAGCAGGAAGCCCATCATCGGGGTTCAAACCCGTAAAGCAGCAAGGCAAACAACCCACCGCGCGAGGTCTGTTCGGCAAGTGCGGAGGCTGGAAAAACAGCGGCTTTTGACCAGACTCAGACAGAACTGCGGCCCCAAAGTGTGTCTGCGGAGGTTAGGCTAGTGAAGAGAGGAAAAGAATAGTTACGATCGAGACTTCCAACGTCTAGGTTGTAATTTCTTGCTCAGTTGTCAAACCCAACATTTTTGCATTCTCTGGCAACCGAGACTCTTAGCACTTCCAACAAGTGGGGAACTCGACCGTCAAAGAGCTTGCGTTTGATACTGAAGCCCTTACCAATATGTAAACACCTTACCGATGGCTCGCCGGAACAATCTTGCAGGAAAACCCATGTCTAGTATGCAAAACCAATTCACGGTTCACTTCTGGGGCGTTAGAGGTAGCATAGCGTCTCCCGGGGCAGAAACAGTACGTTACGGGGGCAACACGCCCTGTATAGAAATGCGAGTGGGTGACAGCCGCCTAATTTTCGATGGCGGTACTGGATTGCGGGTTTTGGGACAAACTCTCCTGTCGCAGATGCCCGTAGAAGCTCATATATTTTTTACTCACTCTCACTGGGATCACATTCAAGGATTCCCATTTTTTGTCCCAGCTTTTATTAAGGGCAATTGTTTTCACATCTATGGGGCTGTTGCTCCTCCTCCTAATAAGGCTACTATCCAGCAGCGGCTCAACGACCAGATGCTCCACCCCAATTTTCCGGTGCCCCTGCAAATTATGGGGGCAGACCTGAAATTTAACGATATAGAAGTGGGCGAACCGCTGGAAATTGGGGATATTAAGGTGGAAACTGCTTTGTTGAACCATCCGGGGGAAGCTGTAGGCTACCGCGTGAACTGGCGGGGGTATTCGGCTGCTTACGTGACTGATACCGAACATTTGCCCGATCGTTTGGACGAAAATGTGCTTTATTTGGCTCGGGATGCTGAGGTGCTGATCTACGACGCTACTTATACGGATGAGGAGTATTATGCGGAGAAAACCAGCAAGGTCGGCTGGGGACATTCGACTTGGCAGGAAGCGGTGAAGGTGGCAAAGGCTGCTAATGTCAAAAAGTTGGTGATTTTTCACCACGACCCGCTGCACAATGACGAGTTTTTAGACAAGGTGGGAGAACAAGTGGCTCAAAGGTTCCCGAACAGTTTGATGGCGCGGGAAGGTTTGTCGTTACAGTTGCTACCTCCTGATAACAACGATGTGTCTGAAACGTCGGTGGAACCCCCTAAAGTGTCTGCGTGATGGATTTGAGGTGGCAGATTCAGAAATATTGAGGTCGGAAATCTAAAATTTAAGTTAGGCCTGACCTCACTCAAAGACAGACACAAGCCCCCGGCTTAAGTGGTGGAGAACCAAAAAGTTTAGACTAAAGTTCAAGCTCCCAGATTAATCAGTGGAGTCAAATCTAAAATCTAAAATCTAAAATCTAAAATCGACCGGCGATCGCAATCTGGCTAAGTATGTCAAAATTTTAAGCGTGTGGGTAACTTCTTCTTGTACCGCTGCTCTGACTCCAACTTCTGTTGCCTTGGGAAACTTTGACGGTTTGCACCTAGGGCATCGACAAGTCGTGCAGCCAATTTTAAATCGATCCTCTGGGCCAAATTCTGCGACGGTTGTGGCGTCGGGTCAAAACTTGCGCTCAAACGCTGGCAGAGATGAAAATTTGGAAAGCGAACATCCGGCGACCTGCGACAACGACTCGGCAGCACCGCCCGATAGAGCCGAAAGCCGCCATAATTTCGATGGTTCGATCGGGCAAAAGGCAGAGGGAAACAGCTTCTCTGGTCGCGATTCTGATGGGGTCGATCGGCTTTACGGCACTGTGGTGACATTCGATCCGCACCCGCAAGAATTTTTTACAGGTCAACCGAAAAAACTGCTGACCCCTCTGGCAGAAAAGGTAGAATTGCTCGCAGCAATGGGCGTCGAGCAATTAGTACTGCTGCCGTTCGATCGAGAACTGGCGGCTTTGACTGCTTCTGAGTTTGTCGAGGAAATTCTGGTGCGGCAACTAAAAGCGAGTCGAATTAGCGTGGGGGTTGATTTTCGGTTTGGGCGGGGACGCGCTGGGACGGCTGTGGATTTGCAGTCGATCGCCTCGGGTTACGGTATTGATGTTGCTCTTGTACCCCTGCACAATTGCGGTGAGGGCGATCGGATCAGCAGTTCTGCAATCCGCGAAGGTCTGGCATCCGGCGACCTCAAGAGAGCGAATCAGTTGCTGGGGCGATTTTACAGTTTAGTCGGGACTGTGGTTGGCGGACAGCGGCTGGGTAGGACGATCGGATTTCCTACTGCTAATATCGAACTGCCGCCGGAAAAATTTTTGCCGCGTTTTGGCGTGTACGCGGTGCGAGTCTCGGTGAAACATGGATGGGAAAAGATGAAAGATGAAAGTTCTTCCTATCAGCGGGAAAACCCCAAATCTGTAATCCCCGACACAGCATCAAAGTTATCTTTTGTCAATGGAGTGATGAATGTTGGTTGCCGCCCGACGGTAGACGGCCAGCAACCCACTGTGGAAGTTCACCTGTTAGATTGGTCTGGGGATTTGTACGGTCAAACCTTGAGCGCGAGTTTGGTAGAGTTTTTGCGGCCCGAACAAAAATTCGCTTCTCTCGATGCTCTCAAAACTCAAATTCAGGCAGATTGCGATATTGCTAGAAGCCTATTAGCTGCTAAAGTCTAATAATTATAGTCTTTCTCAGAAAGATGAGGTACGACTGGGCATAGGGCATAGGGCATAGGGCATAAGGCATACCTCACTTTTTTGAGAACCGCTATATGCGATCTAGAACAGCGTCATAGGTTTTAAAAATGGTGCAAAATGAGTCAGAATCAATTTAGTTCTACAAATACGAAGTCCGCAAAGCAAAGACTCAAAATTTTGGCAATCTTGATATCTTTTCAAGCATTAGCAACTAGCAATTAACACTTAGAAATCAGGGATATGAGAGAACATATTGAGCGGCTCAAACAAAATCTAGGCAAGACTATTGTCGGCAAAGCCGATGCTATTCGCTTGGTGCTGGTAGCTGTGCTTTCGGGCGGGCACGCGCTGCTGGAAGACGTGCCGGGTGTGGGGAAAACGCTGCTGGCGAAGTCTTTGGCGCGATCGATCGCTGGCAAGTTTCAGCGGATTCAGTGCACTCCCGATTTGTTACCGACTGATATCACGGGTACTAATATTTGGAATCCTAGCAGCGGGAAGTTTGAGTTTTTGCCAGGCCCAGTTTTTGCTAATGTTTTGCTTGCCGATGAAATCAATCGGGCGACGCCGCGAACTCAGTCAGCTTTGCTGGAAGTGATGGAAGAAAAGCAGGTGACAGTAGATGGAGTTTCGCGGAATGTTCCGGCGCCGTTTTTTGTGATTGCGACTCAGAACCCGATCGAATATCAAGGCACTTTTCCGCTACCGGAAGCGCAGATGGATCGGTTTACTTTGTCTTTGACTTTGGGCTATCCCGCTGCGTTGGAAGAGTTGCAAATGTTGGAACGGCTTTCTGATACTTTTGCTGTTGAAGATTTGCAGCCTTGTATTTCTTTGGAAGAAGTGCAGGAGTTGCGCCGCTTGTGCGCTGCTGTGAAGGTGGAAGGCTCTTTGAAACAGTATATTGTGGATTTGGTGCGATCGACGCGGGAAGATGAGGAGATTACTCTGGGGGCGAGTCCCCGGGGTGCGGTGGCTTTGCACCGGGCGTCGCAGGCTTTGGCGTTTATGGAGGGCCGAGATTATGCGACTCCTGATGATGTGAAATATTTGGCACCGCACGTACTGTCTCACCGATTGATTCCGGCGGGGGGAAGGAGGGCGAAGACGATTGTTGACAAGTTATTGCGATCGGTTCCTATTCCTTAAAAAGATAAGACGGCGGTTGAAACCGCGTCTGCACAAACAAAGCCCGGAGTCGGCGGTTGAAACCGCGTCTACACAAACAAAGTCCGCCTCCGCGGACTGAAGATAATTCGGCGGTTGAAATCGCCTGGTCTTCAACCCGCGGAGGCGGGTTTCGTTTGTATAGACGCGGTTTCAACCGCCCGGTATTTTTATCTTATGATTATTGTTCAATAGATGCTTGAAACAGAGCCACTAATTTCTTTGCCTCTAAATCAACATTGTGTTGTTGAGCAACCCGTTCTGCTCCTGTTTTCCCCATTTGTTCTAGTTTTTCTACAGGTGCTTCCAATACCGCGCGCATTGCTGCGGCTAATGCTTCTGCGGAACCCGGAGGAACTAACCAACCGCAAACACCGGGTTCTACGAGCTCGGGGATGCCAGCAACATAAGTGCTAATTACGGGCCGATTGAGAGCGAGGGCTTCCATAATTACGACGGGCAAACCTTCAGCAAAACTCGGCAATACCATTGCCCGTGAAGCTAAAATCTCTTGCTGAACTCGATCGCCGCTGGCCCAGCCGGTAATTTCTATATGATTTTGCAGGCCGAGTTGCAGAATCTGCTGTTCAATATCCGATCGCAGCGGCCCGTCTCCTACAAGTACCAACTTAAACTCCAAGCCTTCAACTGCTAGCTTGCTAGCAGCTTCTAGCAATAACAAATGCCCTTTTTGTTCGCTGAGCCTCCCAACGCAAGCTAAGCGCGGTGCTGCGGGTATGGGGACGTGCGGGTGAGCTAAAAATGCTGCATCTACGCCGCAGTGTATGACGTGAATTTTTGACCAAAAAGTGCGATCGCACCACCGAAAAAGCTGACTTTTACCGAAGGAACTAACCGCCGCTACAAAGGTCGATCGCTTAATTTTTTCGTCTAAGGAAAGAAGTGTCGCTTTATCGAATTCTTCAGGGCCGTGAACGGTGAAACTGTAAGTCGGGCCGCCAAGCACGCGGCACAACATTGCGACTGTTGTCGAATTTGTCCCAAAATGAGCGTGAACGTGTGCTGTACCGGATTCTGCAAACCAATTTAAAAGAATGCAAGCTTCTGCTAAATAAGCTAGATGCAGCAAAATCCCCCGTTCCGAGTGCCAGCCAACTTTGAACATTAACCGAACAGCTTCGATGAATCGAATCGGTCTAGTTGCCGCAACGCGGAGCAAACCCCACGCTAACCCCTGTACGCCAACTCCTAAGATTACTTTAGTCAATTCTTGCTCTAGTTTGTCGGCTTTGTCAACGAGTTCTGATTCGCACGATCTGATCGAAAAACGTGCGACTTTCATGCCGCAAGTTTCAACGGCGGCCACTTCTCTGCGGACAAAGCTGTGGCTGACTTTGGGATATTGGTTGACTAAATAAGCGATGTTCATGAATGGGGAGAAAATTTATAGTAAAGCTGATATGACTATAGCGCTGTCACATAGAGTAAGGTGTCCCGGAACTCAGACTCTCAATAATTGCCCTATAACTCCGTCTGACGCACCCTACAAGTTGGCAGTCGCGTGACAGTTAGCTTGAGTCCGAGCTTAGATAAGTTTAGCCTTTAATCGATCGAAGTCATTCGATTTTAGATTTTAGATTTTAGATTTTAGATTTTGGAGGCGACCCACGCATAAATTCAGGGGCTTGAGGATTTTAGATTTTAGATTTTGGATTGATTCCACGGATAAATCCGGGGGCTTGTACCATCAAGAAACTCTTGGTCAAGGCATGATTTTGGGTGGAGTTATTTATTGGGTTATGTATCGCTGTGTAAGTTATTTAATTCTCATTGCTAACGGCTTTTTGTGTCTGAACTCGGATAATAACCGTTCCTCCAGCATCATTGTTGCCAAAAACTTTGTTTTCCCATTTTTTGACTTCATCAAAAGTGGTAATGCTAGCGGCGATCGCCCGAAACCAATACCTCAAAGCACCGCGAAAAGCAGGCGGAGGCAACTCCGCTTCTTGTTGATTGGCACCTGCTAGGAAAAGCGGCGTAACTGTTTCTAAATCGAACGTAATTGATGGCATAAAGCTTACCCCCGAACGAGCTTTTTTTAGATTAAAAACTTAGGGAGTTTTGGGAGCGATCGTACGTCTCCCAAAATTATTCCTACTGACTGCAATTACTTTCCCACTCAGTTTTAGTTTCCTCGCTACGCTCACCAGCGAAAAATCAATCAACTAAGTCACCCAGATTATACTCTGGATTGTGAGTAATTGCAATTACATATTTTCCCAACTTCGGATCGAAAACTCCAACTGCACCGTAAAGATGAGAAACTTTGTGAACCAAAACACAAGCTACAGGTAAAGATGCCGGCCCATTAATTTTAATTAGCGGCCCTCCTGACAATTCGCCTGAATTATTCATTTCATCCAACCTAGCTGCCGCATCTCGCACAATTTGGTCATTTTGACCAGGCTCTCCAAATCCAACTTTTAATACTCGATCCTGAATCTCTATCTTGTAAGTAGTCATCAGCTCTTCCCATTTGCTCTACTCAATTATCGCATTCTATCGGAAAGCCCCCCTTCCGATATCCGCTACTCTATAAAAAATAATATAACTTCACCAAAAAACAGCGAACTTCCGACTCTAGAAACAGTCAGACTTAAACTACAACCAGACACCAAGCAATAAGCTGTGTTGCATCTAGATTGCCTGTGGTATTAGAGAAGGAGAGGGGGAGAAGGGGAGAGGGGGAGAGGATTTGACGATTTTCGATCGGGACTCGAAATATACAATTTAAATGCACAACAGCTTACCAGTCGCGATCGAACTTGCAGAATTTTGCATCTACAAATCATACCCACGGCGGTTGAATAAGCCCTATATAACCTTGGTAACTGGTAATTATTCAGCGTGCAAGTGAACTCGCCGCCAATAACTTTCCCAAGGCTGGATCAAGTTTCGGCAAAGACAATAATTAAAATTATAGCAAATTATATCAGACTCTGTAAATTTTGCAACATTTATTCTTTAAGTAGCTCTGCATCTAGCCAAAATGACAGCAAATAATGTAAAGTAAACGGCACAAGAGTTGAGAGTTGCGATCGCCCGCGCACTCCCGCAACTCGGCCAATCTGCCTCTAAGCCAGCAAAACCCGCGAGTAGAGGCGACACTAACCGTTAATCAATAACCCCTAACCAGCAACAAAAATGTCAAAATACTACTACGTTTTAGCCAGCCAACGCTTTTTGCTAGAAGAAGAAGCCCTAGATGAAGTGTTTAAAGAAAGAACTCGCAACTACAACGAACAAGAAAAACAGATAGACTTCTGGTTGGTCAAACAGCCCGCTTTCCTAGAATCACCGACAATGGCAGAAGTTAAAGCAAAATGCCCTCAGCCAGCCGCCGCTATTATTTCTACAGATCCTGTCTTCATTACCTGGTTAAAACTGCGATTAGAATATGTACTGACAGGTGAATTTCAAGCACCATCAGAAACTATTCCCGATGCCCTCGCATCCCTACAGCCAGCATGAACCAAATATCGAAATATCCCACAAAACAACTAACAAAAATTAGGGGGAAATTGTACAAAGGTGTTGTCTCTCTCCCCCTATTTTCTGCTACCTCGATCGCCCTTTTAGTCTTGACAATTTTATCGAGTTCTGTTAAAGCTCAATCGAGCTGCGAACCGCCCCAGTCCGATGAATATTTACTGTTAATTGTCACCCGAACACCCGAACAGCAAGAAAGAGCAAAACGCTCTTTCCCCGGAAATACTAACAACACAGTTTGTCGGTACATCAACGACACGGTGACGCGGGTTGGTGGCTTTCGCGACTCGCAAATCGCCGGCGATTGGGTTAAATACATCCAAGATGTTGTCGGATTGCAAGCTTACGTAGTACGATCGCCCGCAGCAGCATTACCGCAAAATTTGCCAGTCTACGATCCTCAGCCAGCCACCTCTCCCATACCAGCCCCCGATCGCCCAAATGACAGTTTCGCCTTTAATCCGCAACCTCTGGGCCCCGGTTATGCAGTGTTGGTAGATTACTTCAATCAACCGGAATTAGCCGCCCAAGTCAAGCAAGTATTGGGTACGCAAGTAGGCTTAGCTTCCTACGGCCAGCGTCCCTTTTTATTCGTCGCTTATACAACGGATCAAAACGCCGCTACTGCTGCTGTAAAAACATTGAGCGATCGAGGTTTTTGGCCGATGTTAGTAGACAGCCGCCGAGTTACCGTAATTGCTCCTGCTGTTCGGTGAAAGCAAGAAGGAAGGCACTACACGGATGATAACACGGATACACGGATGAACGATCTAGTATTCATCATTCTTGACAAGGAAGAAGGAATAATAGCATTGTAGGGTGCGTCAGGTGAGTTTCTTAAACGATTATTGAGGGTTTAAATATCTGACGCCCCTTACTAATTGTGACAATTGCTTAAGTCCCGACTAAATTTAATTAAGAATTATTGTTGTTTGGGCTGTGGCTGATTGTTTTCTGGCTGACTTTCGACCCGCTTTTTTGCTTCCATTGCCGCTCCGTAATCGGGTTTGTAGCGAATTGCTTTGTCATAGGAGGCGATCGCATCCTGGTATCTTTTTACCGCCACAAGTGCATTGCCGCGACTGTACCAGGCTTCGGAGTAATCTGGTTTGACATAGACTGCTTCGTTGTAAGAGACGATCGCATCTTCGTACCGCTTCAAATTGTACTGGGCATTGCCTCTATTGTACCAGCCTTGATATTCTTTCGGGTTTAAATCTAAGGCTCTGTTGTAACACTCAATTGCTTGTTCGTACTTGCGTAATTGATGGTACGACCAACCTAAATTGTACCATGCTTGATAATAATCAGGCTTTAATTTTACCGCTTTTTCGTAAGCTTCCACCGCTTCTTCGTGCCGCCGCATTTTCAGCAAAGCGATGCCTTTACTGTACCACCCTTGATAAAAATTTGGCTGGAACCGCACGGCTTTTTCGTAGGCTTCAACAGCTTCTTGGTTTTTGTTCAATTCTAGGAAAACATTGCCTAAATTGTACCAAGCTTCAGAATTATCAAATTTAATTTCAACTGCTTTTTGATAGGATTCTACGGCGCTATCGTACTGTTTTAATTTTTGGCTAGCTTGTCCCCGATTGTACCAAGCACGGTACAAATTAGGCTGAAATTCGACTGCTTTTTCGTAGGAGGCGATCGCTTCTTCGTACCGCTGTGAATCTAACAGAACATCGCCTCTGCCTTCCCAAGCGGCGGGATAGTCGGGCTGGATTTTTAAAGCATTCTCAAAAGAGGCGATCGCCTCTTGAGACTGTTGCAAATTCTCTAAAGCATAACCGCGTCCCGTCCAAGCTTCCAAGTATTCTGGCTTTAATTCTATTGCTCGATCGTAAGCTGACTGCGATTCTCGATATTTTTTCAATGCGTACAAAGTTTTGGCTTTTTCCTGCCAAACTTCCGCGTAGTCCGGTCTGAGATTAATTGCTCGCTCGTAAGCTGCTAGAGCTTCTTCAAATCGGCTTAAATTGTAAAGAGTATTGCCTCGGTTGTACAGGTCAGTTGCATTTGCAGAATTAAAACTATTGACAGCATAAGTTGATGCTATAATAGTGATGCCAATTAAACTGGCGATCGACAATATTTTCAAATACAGTTTTCTTCGGGATTTGAGCGGCCCCTGCGCAGCAGCAACCGGAGGTAATACCGGAACTGTACCGCCGAGAGGAGTTTTAAATTCTTTAATAGCTTGCAGCGTTTCGCCGGCACTAGAATAACGCTGCCGAAAATCGTACTTTACCATCTTATCTAAGATATTCGCAAATTCAGGACTGACCGATGCTTTGTCCTGCCAAATAATTTCCTCTGTATCGGGGTTTTTTGGCATTTGGTGGGGAGTTATGCCAGTGAGACATTGAATTGCGATCGCACCTGTGGCATAGATATCGCTGCTGAGTTTCGGGTTGCCGTGAGCTTGTTCGCTGGGCATATAACCGGGCGTACCGATGCTCACACTCAAGCTATTTTTGGGCTGAGGATTGGTGATTTGAGTGGTAATTTCTTTGACTGCACCGAAGTCAATTAAAACTAATTTTCCATCTTTATCTCTCCTAATTATATTCCGGGGATTGACATCGCGGTGAATCACATTTTGCTGGTGTACGAAATCTAAAATTTCGAGAAGTTCCTGCAATATACAAATAACTTCATCTTCCTTCATACCTCCCGCATTTCCAGGAGAACCCCCCCCTGCCCCCCCTTGGTAAGGGGGGGTTTGGGGGGGTATAATTTCTTGACTTAAATCGTGACCTTCTATGAATTCTTGAACGAGATAAAACTCTTGATTTTCTTCAAAGTAAGCAAAAAGTCGGGGAATGCGATCGTGATTTCCCAACTTGTACAAAACTTGCGCTTCCGTATCGAACAAACGTCTTGCTACCTGTAAAGTTTCGGGATCTGTTGCTTGAGGTTTAAGCTGCTTGACAACGCAGAGGTGATTTCCCGGTAGCTGACAATCTTCAGCTAAATAAGTTTGAGCAAATCCGCCGCCTCCCAAGTGACGGATAATGCTGTAGCGACTGCTGAGTGTTATTCCAAGCATGAGATTTACCTAATATTTCTTAGTCTTTTAGAGAATTAGCTTCTAACCAAGCTGTCAAATCTTCGGCGTTTGAAAAATCTAACAGGGCTTCTGCAAGATTTTCTAATTTGTCGATCGGCAATTTGCTAATTTTGGTTTGACTGTCGGGGTCTAGCTGACCTAAACAGCGACTCAGCAAACGCATAATTAACCTTACTTGTCCTTCTTGTCTGCCTTCTTGTCTGCCTTCTTCCCTACCTAAAGCCACTGAACTCTCCTGATCTTGAGCAAACAACTCTTCCTGTTGTAATTTGTTCAATTCTTCTGGTGTCAAGCTAACTTCATTGGCAATTTCAAAAGCTTTCTGAATTTCGGGGACTGTAGCCATTGTTTGAGGTACTTCATCCAAAGTGCCAGTGGTTTTGATAAAGTAAATCCACTTATCCGTAAGACTTTCCAGTTGCTCCAATTCTTTCTTGAATTTTGGCAACTCTACAAATACTAACTCAATGTCATTCTGTATATAATCAGACAAGCGAATTTTTTCTTTGAAAACAAAATGGGAAATCACCTCTTCATTGTCACTAAACATTTTATAATCTGTGATTGTTAAGGCTATCACAGGTCGCAAATTCTTGTAGGATTCTCCTTTTGTTAGTTGAATTGCATAAGTTTTTGCTGCATTGTACAAAACTCGCTTGCCAAATGCCTGCACTTTCAAAACTTGCATTTCAATAATCACAAATTTGCCATCGTTAAGTAGCGCTTTGACATCTAAGCAGCTATTTTTAAATCCGGCTATTTGAGGGCCAAGATAAGGGTCAAGGATTTCCAAACTTTCAATTATGGATTCCCCTTCATAAAGTATGGCATTTAAGAAACTAATCAAAATCTCTGTACTTTGGCTGGAGCCAAATATTTTTTTGAATGCAAAATCAATTTTGGGATTGATAAATCTCATGTTATTTTTCTTCCTCAACATTGGTAGGGTGCGCAGTGCGCACCTTACTTTAATTTTACTTTAAACGGCTTTCAAAATCTCGTCATCGATTGAAAAATCTATCTCGGCTTTGTCCCTTCCCGAAATTAGATAATCATTCTGAAATGAATCTTTCAAACCGGAAACTAAGTCAAATTCCGGCTTCCAGTTAAGCTCGGTAACAGCTTTATTAACTGAAGCGAAAAAGTGCTGCAATCTCATCGGAAAAGCTTTCTTTTTGCCGAAGTCAAATTGTTTCGGATCGTAGTGTACAATCTTAATAGCGTCAGGGGATTGGCCTGCGGCTTGAATGCAGGCGCGGGCTAAACCGTCAAAGGTGACAAATCGATCGCCCGAAACGTTGTAAATTTGCCCGATCGCCCTTTCATTCCCCAACACCGCCGCCATCGCCCCCGCCAAATCCTGACAGTGCCCGAACTGCGTGAAGTGCATTCCGTTACCGGGAATCGGAATCGGTCGATCGCGCGCAATGCGATCGAAAAACCAAGCCTCCAAATCATTATAATTTTGCGGCCCGTAAATGTAAGTCGGGCGAATCGAAGTCCAAGGCAAACCGGACTCGGCCAAGTAATTTTCGGTTTCGCATTTACCCAAATGCCGGCTTTTAGGATCGGTAGCGTCCCCTTCAATATGAGGCATTTGATCCGACTTCAAATAAACCCCCGCAGAGCTCATGTAAACAAAGTGCTGCACCCGCCCTTTAAATATTTCAGCTAAAGGCTTTGTATCGCCCAATTCGCGGCCGTTGTTGTCAAAAACGGCGTCAAACTCCTCCGTCGATAACTTGTCTTTAAGTTGCTCGACATTTGTGCGATCGCCCAAAATCTGTTTCACGCCAGAAACCGGTACCGGCTTATTGCCCCGGTTAAACAACACCACTTCATGCCCTTGTGCTGCTAAAATCTTAGTAAGATAAACCCCGATAAACCGAGTACCGCCCATCATTAAAATTCGCATTAATTTCGATGCTCCTTACAATTAGTATAAATATCTTACAATAAAGTTATGCCCTAGGGCGTGTTTTTTATCCCCGGAGAACCCCTAAATCCCCCTTAAAAAGGGCGACTTTGACACTGATTCTTTCACCTTTTTAAGGGGCTGGGATTTTGAGTCTCATGAGAAATCACTCAGAGTAGATAATTCATCCGTGTATCCGTGTCCTCATCCGTGTAGTGCTTTCCTTCTCCAATACTTTCAATTTCCCTAAAATAGCCCTATGCAAGTACCCCGGCTGCACCCAGAAACAATCGAAGAAGTCAAACAACGAGCCGATATAGTAGACGTTATTTCCGGTAGAGTCATCTTAAAAAAACGCGGCAAAGAATTCGTCGGCTTGTGTCCGTTTCACGACGAAAAATCTCCCAGCTTTACCGTCAACCAAGCCAAACAAATGTACTATTGTTTCGGCTGCGGTGCAGGCGGAAACGCCTTTAAATTCCTCATGGAATTAGAAAAGCGCTCCTTCAGCGAAGTAGTATTAGAATTAGCTAAAAATTATCAAGTCCCCGTCAAAACAGTCGAACCAGAACACCGACAAGAATTGCAGCGGCAAATTTCTCTGCGGGAACAACTCTATGAAATCTCAGCATTAACAGCCAACTTTTACGAACACGCTTTGCGGCAAACCCAAGGAGAAGAACCCTTAGCATATCTCAAATCAGAACGCCAGCTAAGCGAAGAAACTATCCAACAATTTCAATTAGGTTATGCACCCCAAGGTTGGGAAGCACTTTACAGTTATTTAGTAGAACAGAAAAACTATCCGGCCCAATTAGTCGAACAAGCAGGATTAATTGTACCCCGAAAAAATGGCGGCAGCGGTTATTACGATCGCTTCCGCAATCGCATTATGATTCCCATTCGCGATACCCAAGGCAGAGTCATCGGTTTCGGCGGCAGAGCTCTCGGCGACGAACAACCGAAATACCTCAATTCTCCCGAAACAGAACTGTTCGATAAAGGCAAAACTTTATTCGCCTTAGATACAGCCAAAACAGCCATTAGCAAAGCCGATCGCGCAGTGGTTGTAGAAGGGTACTTTGATGCGATCGCACTTCAGGCAGCCGGCATCTCCAACGCCGTCGCTTCCCTCGGCACAGCCCTAAGTTTAAACCAAGTGCGGCAGTTATTGCGCTACACTGACTCCAAACAAATTATCCTCAACTTCGACGCCGACAAAGCAGGAACTCAAGCAGCAGAACGCGCTATTGGAGAAATAGAAAAACTCGCTTATCAAGGCGAAGTGCAACTGCGCGTGCTCAACATTCCCGACGGCAAAGATGCCGACGAATACCTCAAAACATACTCCCCAGAACAATATCGAGAATTGCTCGAAAATGCTCCGCTGTGGATCGACTGGCAACTGCAACAAATGCTCGTCAATCAAGATTTGAAGCAAGCCGATACTTCCCAGCAAGTCACGAAAAAAATCATTAAATTATTAACCAATATCACTGACGACAATCAGCTAGCACATTACCTGCAAAAGTGCGCCGAAATTATCAGCAAAGGAGATTTTCGACTCACAAAAATGCTCGCTGAAAACTTGCTCAATCAAGTAGTCAGCGATTGGGCAAAGCGGCAGAGTCAAGACGAATCTTTGACTATGCCCCTGTTAATTAGAAACAAGCTGAAGCCGAACAAACAATATAAAAAACAGCGTGCAAGCGGCGAAAACCAAAGCTCAAAATCAAGCTTATCTGCCGCAGCCCGCAGTCTTTTAGAAGAAGCAGAAGCGCAACTATTGCAGATTTACTTGCACTGTCCCGAATACCGCCAAGATGTCAGAGAAGCAATAGAAGCTAGAGACGTACAGTTTAGCCTTTCTCATCACCGATTTTTGTGGCACCAGATTGTGAATGCAGAAATATTGCACAAAATGTCTTTACAAGTAGCGCCTTCTGAGTTAGTATTGAAATTGCAAGATAGCTTCATTGAATATCCCAATCAACTCAATCAAATTTCGCATTTATTTCACTTAAATGAGTTTTCAGAAAGAAACGTTTATCGCGCACCTTTAGTAATTAGATCGGCGATCGCCTGTATCGAGCAAATAATTAGCATGAAGCGGCGCCGGATTGCACTCAATATGTGGGAAAAAGCCAAGACCGCTAGCAGTGGCGAAGAGGCTATAGAATATCACCAACTATTTTGTGCCGAACAAGAATGGCTCAAGGAATTAGATCGCCTGCGTCAAGTTAATTTTTACGATTTAACATCTGTACCTTGGGCTTGAGGTGAAGGACTCGCATTCCTCACTACAAACCAAGTTCGTAGTATTCGTAGGGTGTGTCGCCATTGTTGAGCCCTGAATTCAATCGACAATTCAGATAGCGACGCACCTTAAACATGGGGTGGAGAAAAAAACTTCTTGTCTAAGCTAATCCGCATTTAAATTGCATAGTCAAATAAATTTTTCCTCTTGTGGGGTGGGCATCCTGCCCGCCCTCAACATACAAATTAAATGCACAACAGCTTAACAAGGCTTTTTGTGAATGCTATAAGGTGCGTCGCCATGAGATTATCGATTCAATTCAGGGATTTTTGAGGGCGAGACACCCTACAAATTACTCTCACCCGAGGAGTGCGGGTTGAAGACACGGCGGTTAAAATTACGTTATTTCCTTCAGTCTGCGGAGGCGGACATCGTTTGTATAGACGCGGTTTCAACCGCCGTTTTATCTTTTAGTAATCGCAAAATAGAGTTTCGCGAGTATCTCTACCCGTCACGGGATTAGTACCTTTTGCCACTTTACAAAGTTTTTCTATCATATCGTCTCGCAGCAGTGTCTCTGTAAAATCAGCACCGTCAATCACAGCTCCTTCGAGCCTGGTATTGTAAGCGAAAGCACCCTCAAGGATAGCATTAGTTAAATTTGCTTTCATCATGCGAGCCAAATCCAAAGTCGCACCCGTGAAATTAGCGCCTTCTAAATTTGCCTCTTCCAGATTGGCCCCAAAAAAGCTGACGCCCCGCAAATCTGCATTGGTAAAATTGCTGTTGCGAAGATTGGCTTTATTAAAACTGTCGTCAGTCAGAACTTTCCCACTAAAATCAGCGCCCACTAGGATTTCTTTGTCGCGATCCAAAGCGAAAGCAGGTGCGGGATTAATGCCGATCGCCCCAGCGGCAATTACTGCTAAAATAACAAAACTCAGCAATAAAGTATAAATATTTTTGCGCTGTTGGCGAATTCGAGAAATCATCATACAAGTTCAAGCTAATGGGCAGTTGTGACAGTTCAGAATTGAATTCTACCAGAAAGCGCGTCAACCGTAGCTCTCCCGTAGGGAATCCCCCGTTAGCGACGGCCCACTCCAATTCCCCCCAATCCCCAAACTCTCGGGATATCGGCACATTGGGAGAAAACTTAGTCGCCGACTGGTTGCAGCAGCAAGGCTGGGAAATCCTGCACCGACAGTGGCACTGTCGCTGGGGAGAGATTGACATCATCGCACTCGAAAGAGAGGAAGAAAGCGCAAAAAACCAATTTCTTCCCAACGATCGATCCCCAACATTAGCATTTGTCGAGGTAAAAACTCGCCGCCGGGGAAATTGGGATGCTGGTGGAATGTTGGCTGTTACTACCACAAAACAAGCCAAACTTTGGCAAACAGCGGAAATATTTTTAAGCACTCGTCCAGATTTAGCAAATAATTCTTGTCGCTTTGATGTCGCCCTAGTCAGGTGCGAACCTTCACGACAAAACACTAAGCAAATATTACCCTTAACAGCAGCGAACTCTCAATCCGCCGTTGCCGGAAACTACCTGCTCACCCTGCAAGAATACATTCGATCGGCTTTTAGCAATTAAAAATATATAATTAAAATCATAAGGGCAAAATCACAAAGCAATGCCACTAGGTAATTTTTAATTCTTAATTTCCCTAGGCTGTCGCGCATTTCTCTCTTCATCTTTAACGGAGGTGAAAAAACAGTTAAATCTTCTCCCCCTGTCCCCTTCTCTCCCTCTCCGGCTCTGCCATAACAGCTAATTTATATGCGTAGCAATCTAGGCGAGAGTTTCCGGGCAATATCCCAGACCCTTGACAAATTGTTGGCGAAACGCTTCAATTTCTTTGCGGTCAGGGCTGCCGTGACAAACCACGGCCACCTGGTAGCGGCGCATCACGCTCAGCGGTGACTGTCCCGTTTCCAAACTCCAAAGTGCCATTTGCAAGCGAATTTCAGGATCGCAAGGAATCCCGAGTTCGTTCATAAAAGCCCGAAAATCCCCGTGCATTTCTGGAGTTAAATATTGGCTCATTTTCACCTTCACCACCCAGCCGTCAATTTGGTGAATAACAGTGATAAATTGCAAGGGAAGATGATGAGCCGTGCGTAGGTAATCCACGACTCTCAGAGTAAGGCTAGTATTGGCGATGTAGTAGAGGTATTCCATAACGATCCTTATGAGCCTTATGAGCAAAGCTGATGCTATACCTCTATCCTCGCGGACTCTACCCGCCACCACAAGGGGAAAAGCACCCGACTTTGGATGGGGGTTTTTACCCAATTTGTTACCTAGTTGACAGATTGATTTGATAGGAATTCACTCGATGACAGAGATTGACTGGTGTTTGGACGGCTACGACTACGAACTTCCGCCCTCGCGCATTGCCCAAAATCCCGCAGTGCCGAGGGACAGTTCTCGCTTGCTGGCTGTAGATTCTCCCAGCAGCCAGCAACACCGGATGTTCCGGGATTTACCCGACTTGCTGCAACCGGGCGACTTGCTGGTACTGAACAACACCCGCGTGCTGCCAGCGAGGCTCTACGGGCACAAACCCAACGGCCCGGCTGTGGAGATATTGTTGATGGAAGAACGGCAGCACAACTGTTGGCTGGCTTTGGTTAAACCGGGGAAACGCTTAAAGTTGGGAGCAAAAATTGAATTTGACCCGATCGCCCCAGAGTGCCACGAGGAAGCAGCAGGCCCTTGTTGTTGCATTCCGCAAGGGGCCGTAGCCACACTACCCGATCGGCTGACTGCGACAGTTGTAGCCCGCGATGACGCAACAGGGGGACGGCTGTTGGAGTTTGACATCCCCACGGATGTGACTCTGGTGAAGTTTTTAGACGAATACGGCCACGTACCCCTGCCGCCCTACATCGACAATTCCCAAGCTACACCGGAACAGTACCAGACTGTTTATGCCGATCGGCCAGGGGCGGTGGCTGCCCCCACAGCAGGCCTGCACTTCACCGAAGAATTGTTCAGCCGCTTGCAGCAGCGGGGAATCGAAAAAACTTTCGTCACCCTGCACGTTGGAGTAGGGACGTTTCGCCCGGTGGAGGTAGCAGACGTGACGGCTCACCAAATGCACGGCGAATGGGTGGAAGTACCCCCCGCCACCGTCGAGAAAATCCGGGAAACTCAAGCCAGAGGCGGGCGGATCGTTGCTGTGGGTACAACAGCAGTGCGAGCTTTAGAGGGAGCGGCGGCGGCGAGCGGCGATTTTTCCTTGCAGCCTTTTTGCGGCCCGACAAATTTGTTTATTTACCCTGGTTACAAGTGGCGGGTTGTAGAGGGGATGATTACCAATTTTCACTTGCCCCGCTCTACTTTGATGATGATGGTAAGTGCGATGATTGGAAGGCCTCGGCTGTTGGATTTGTACCGAGAAGCGATCGAGCATCAGTACCGCTTTTATTCCTTTGGCGATGCCATGCTGATTTTACCAACAGCAAAAATTGATTGATCGATCGGGCATCGGGTTCGCCCAATGCCCGGTATTCCGTTTCTATTCTTCCTCCTCTTCTTCATTGCCGGGATAAACGAAACTGTTGGAACGCCCAGTCAGAACAGATTTGCCCAGAGACAGAGCTTTCTGAGCTGCCACTACAGCTTTGCGCTTCCATGTGGCCTTGCGCATATTCTTCTTGGATTTGGAGGTTTTCTTCTTAGGGACTGCCATGACACTAAATACTTTCGGATTGTATAGACAAACAAACATTCTAGCCGATTTTGCCGGCAATGCTTACTCGAAAAACGGCAACAACTGCTCGGCAAGCAATATCAAGTAGTAGGGTGCGTCAGCGATTAGCTTTCTCGAACAACACATAAAATCCCCTAGCTGACGCTCGCAGCATTTAAATCCCCCGTAGGGTGCGTCAGCCATTAGCTTCTCGAACAACACATAAAATCCCCTAGCTGACGCACCCTACATTTAAATCTCCCCCCTCTCTCCCCCTCTCCCCCTCTCCCCCTCTCCCCCTCTCTCCCTTCTCCCCCTCTCCCCCTCTCCCCCTCTCTGCTGCTTAGAGTTCGTGAAAGTGGTAGATCACGACGCCAGTTACTGAATCGTTCTCGATACTGACATAACCGGTTTTGAGCATTGCCGTGAAAGCCTCTTCCACTTCGGCAAAAGTAGCGCCGGTTGCCATCACCCCTTGGGTGACAGATAATCTTCCGTTCTTGGTATAAGCTGCCTTCAGGAGTTTAACCCCTAACTGGTCTGGAGTTTGCTTGGGATATGTCGCGGCGATCGCCCCGCCGATCGGATATAGCGGTATACCTTCAGGAGATACCCCCAGTTTGCCCCTGAAACTGGCATTGTGTTCGTCCACCATGTTCGGCAGCAGCAGCAAGTCAAACAACTGCCCGAACCCAAACAACCCAAAGGTACACAGCCACAGCAAACCCGTGGCAATCTTGCCGTTGTAAAGACGGTGGAGTCCGAATGGGCCGAAAAAACAAGCTGCCCATAAAAGGTAACTAACACCTAAATTGCTCATTTTCTGACCGTCCTGCATGGTTATTCTAACTATTGGACTCCCTCAATATATATTTTGTACTTTCTCTTTGGTGTTTAAACAGCTTGACACCAGCAGATATTTGTGCATTGTCCGAAGTTATTGGTTATTTACTACCAATTCCCCATGCCCAATGCCCCATGCCCAATGCCCAGTGAGTAATTTTGCGTAGCAATTCTTAACGCCAGCAATATATTTCCAGGGGCGAGAGCTTGGTAAACTGGAGGGCGTGGAAATTACAGCAGCTTTGACCTGGATTCCACACGCAGCGCCAAACCGATCGCGCCGCCAACGCTAGCCGGACAGACAAGGGCGATCGATCGCCCCCAGTACCCGACACCTCAAACGAGCCAGCAATTATAAGCAGAAATCCAATAAAAATATGGTAGATTCCCTCAAAAAACCCGCTTTTGCAGAACAGCAAGAAGCGAAAACCCCAGCCAAAGAAACTATTCTCACGCCGAGATTTTACACCACAGACTTTGACGAGATGGCCAAAATGGACATCTCGGTAAACGAAGCTGAACTCGAAGCAATTATCAAAGAGTTCCGCGTTGACTACAACAAAACCCACTTCGTGCGCGATGCCGAGTTCGATCAATCTTGGGAACACATCGACGGCGAAAAGCGCAAATTATTCATTGAATTCCTGGAACGCTCTTGCACCGCTGAGTTTTCCGGCTTCTTGTTATACAAAGAATTGGCACGCAAGCTCAAGGACAAAAATCCGGTACTCGCCGAAGGTTTCTTACTGATGTCGCGGGACGAAGCGCGGCACGCCGGATTCCTCAACAAAGCCCTGTCCGACTTTGGTTTGTCCCTGGATTTGGGTTTCTTGACAAAGAGCCGCAGTTACACATTCTTTAAGCCGAAGTTTATTTTCTACGCCACTTACTTATCTGAAAAAATCGGTTATTGGCGCTACATCACGATTTATCAACACTTGAAAGCGCATCCTGAAGACCAGATTTATCCGATTTTCCGATTCTTTGAAAATTGGTGCCAGGATGAAAACCGCCACGGAGATTTCTTCGATGCGGTGATGAGAGCTCAGCCTCAGATGTTGAACGATTGGCGCGCTAAGCTGTGGTGCCGTTTCTTCTTGCTGTCGGTATTCGCGACAATGTATCTCAATGATATCCAGCGCGCGGGTTTTTATCGATCGCTCGGACTCGATGCTCGCGAATACGACATTGAAGTGATTAAAAAGACCAACGAAACAGCAGGCCGTGTATTCCCCGTGATGCTGGACGTGAACAATCCAGAATTTTACGAACGCCTGGATATTTGTCTCAAGAACAATCAGCAGTTGACTGCAATTGTTGCTTCTAATACTCCGAAATTCTTGCAGTTCTTCCAAAAATTGCCTCTGTACTTGTCGAACGGCTGGCAATTAGTGAAGCTGTACTTCATGAAAACAATTGAATCACCTTCAGTACAGGGTGCTGTGCGTTAAGTTTTGATTTTTCATCCTCTGTGACGGCGGTTCTGCGACAAGCGGAGCCGCTTTTTTTAGGGTATAATGTTAGATTAGTTTGCGTGGGCGGGGGTGCGATCGGGTTTGCCGCAGCAAAGGTTATACCATTTGACAATTTAGACTTCGGCGTGAGTGCTCAGTCGAACGATTTTAGATTAAAGAATTGGGAATGACTTATGACTATCGGGGTTTGGATCGCGGGCCTACAGTTGCATTCTTCTTTTAAACTGGTATTAAAATTCATAATTGTAGTTTTTACGCTATTCTCTATTCAGTATTTTTAAATTAGTACCCCCAAATCTAGCATCTACTATTTCTGCTGTTTTATGAAAATCAACAAAAAACAATTCAACAAATCGACTTTTGTTTTTTCCCTGGGAATTCTCGGTGTGTTCCTCTTTTCCTTAACTCTCCGTTTTTGGGAACTAGAGCGATTTAACACTTTAGTATTTGACGAGGTTTATTACGCGAAGTTTGCCAACGATTATCTTACCAAAACTCCCTTTTTCAACGCTCACCCGCCTCTGAGCCAGTACATAATTGCGATCGGCATTTGGATCGGCACTCATCTTCCATTCGGAAAAACAGCCGTCAACAGTATGGCTGGTTCCCTGCTTTCCCCTTGGGATTACCGCTGGTTGAATGCTCTCACAGGTTCGTTTATTCCCCTAGTTGTGGGAGCCCTGGCTTATCAGCTAGTTCCGCGCCGCACCTTTGCTTTTCTTGCTGCTTTATTTATCGCCTGCGACGGTTTGTTTTTAGTTGAGTCTCGCTACGCGCTCAATAACATTTATCTGGTTTTTTTGGGGATTTTAGGTCAGTTATTTATTTTAAAATCCGTAGAAGCAGAAGGCAAAAAGCGCTGGCTTTTGCTGGTACTAGCCGGTACCGGTTTCGGCGCTTCGGCTGCTATTAAATGGAACGGATTGTGGTTTCTTTTCGGTACTTATTTGATTTTAATCTGCGCTTGGGCGGTGCGTTTTCTCCAGGGAAACAGAGGAAATGAAGAACAAAGCCGCGAGGTAGATTCAGCTCTAATTCCTGCCGAAAGTCCCGTACAAAAACTGATTCAACTCAATTTTATAGAACTATGCTTGAGTCTAGCTATTATTCCTATTTTAGTTTACAGCATCTCTTGGATTCCTCACCTGCACTTTAATCCCACTCCCAATTTCTGGCAGATGCAAACGGAGATTTTGACTTATCACCAGCGGATTAAAAGCGGCCCCGACGTGCATCCTTATTGTTCCGCGTGGTACGGTTGGCCGTTGATGCTGCGCCCGATAGTTTACTTCTTCAAAAAAGCTAGCAACAATGCACAACCCGATCCGGTTTTGCCACCTTTACCTGAAGGTGCAACTGAGGTAATCTTTGACGTTCACGCGATGGGAAATCCCTTGCTTTGGTGGCTGTCAACCTTGGCTTTAATGTTAGTAATCGGCATTTTAGTACACCGGATTTCGGTGTGGTTGAAAACGCGCAGCGAGGTTTCTGTTGACACGATAGAACAGCAGCAGCCGATTTTGTTTCCGCCGACTGCCCAAATGTGGCTGGCGTTGTATTTAATAGTTAATTGGGCTGCTAATTTACTGCCTTGGGTTAAGGTGACTCGCTGTGTATTTTTGTATCATTATATGGGCTGTTCCGTGTTTGCAGCCTTAGCGCTTGCTTGGTGGGTTGACAGGTGGCTGCACAGCCCTCAAACTAGACTCCGAGGGATGGGAGTAACAATTATTTTTCTGGTTTTCGGTGCTTTTATTTTCTGGATGCCTATCTATTTGGGACTGCCTTTGTCGCAAATGGAATGGCAAATTAGGATGTGGCTGCCGTCTTGGGTGTAAGTTAGAAATAATTCCTTTAGGAACGGGCTCTCCGGCCCGTTC
>NZ_JAUBWA010000009.1:30203-91141 GCF_036702825.1 Microcoleus sp. A003_D6
CACAAGAAAAATTAAGTTTTGTGGAACAGGCATCTTGCCTGTTCCTAACGGGCTCTCCGGCCCGTTCCACAAGAAAAATTAAGTTTTGTGGAACAGGCATCTTGCCTGTTCCTAACGTTCCACAAGAAAAATTAAGTTTTGTGGAACAGGCATCTTGCCTGTTCCTAACGGGCTCTCCGGCCCGTTCCACAAGAAAATTAAGTTTTGTGGAACAGGCATCTTACCTGTTCCTAACCAAGGTACAAGAAAATTAAGTTTTGTGGAACAGGCATCTTGCCTGTTCCTAACAAAGGTACAAGATGCCCGTTCCACAAGAAAATTAAGTTTTGTGGAACAGGCATCTTGCCTGTTCCTAACCAAGGTGCAAGATGTAAGTTATAACATTTATCACAAAGGTGAGTTTGCAAAAGCGAGCATTATTTTTGATAGAGTGCTCGATAAACTGGTTCGCCCCGTTTCAGAGTAGCAATTTCTCTTTCAGTAGCAACAGGTAGGGGATTTTCTGCTAGCCATTCGCCCCCATTTTGACGTTTAAAACAGGGGTGAGATGAAAAGCGATCGCACATTTCGCTTTCTACTTCCTCTATATCAGATTGAATAAAAACTTCGCCGCCAACTGCGAGATAAGTTGCCAATTCGTTGACTAATTCCTGCTGCACCACCCGCCGTTTGTGGTGCTTTTTCTTGAACCACGGATCGGGAAATTGAATGCTAACTCGCTGCAAAATACCTGCGGGCAAAGTTTCTAAAATTGGTTTCAGGGAACTATTCGCATTGCAAAACAAATAGTGCAAATTTGTCAAGCCTTTTTCGTCCCGCCAAAGATTCGCTTCTTCTACCAGCGGTTCCCGAATTTCTAATCCGAGAAAATTCCAGTCAGTTTGTACTTGCGCCATGTGCCACAAAAACCTTCCTCTGCCGCAGCCGATGTCTAAATGCAGCGGTAAATTTAAGTCGGCATAGATTTTAGTCCAATCCGGGGGACTTGCAGATGCTTGATATCTAATTGATAGGGGATTGACGTGTTCCCGCACTCTTACTCTTGCCAATTTTTCTGTCTCCTGAATGTAATTTTTAACCGCTGATGAAGGCTGATTAACGGGGATTAACGCAGATAAATATTGATTTTTGCGATGTTGTTCAATACTTTTTAATTAATGAGCAATTAAAAATTGTTTGTCGGCAATTTTTAATTGCTCATTATTGCATTAGGCTTCGGGTTCAATGCCTAATGCTCTTAATTGTGCGGCCAATATGGACGATCGTTCTCGTTCTTGTTCGGCCCGTTCTCGTTCTTGTTCGGCTTGCTGTTGAGCGATTACTCTTTCTTGCCTTTCTCTTTCTACCATTTCTGCACCCCACAATAACATCTCGCCGCTTTCATCCCACCACCGCAACCAATATCCGGTTCTTTCGGCTTTTGTTCCCTGCCAAACACCCAGAAATAACCCAACTCCTGAAATCCAATAACGGCCGAAAGAATCGGGTGGTTGTACTTCATACTTTCCTGATGAATCCAAGTAGTAGACTTCTAACACTCCGGCGGCTGGCTCAAAAAGTACATAGATTGGAACTCGCAATATTTGCTCGTAAAAATACCATTTTCCGGGGGGATAAGTTTTTTTGCTAGAATATTCATCGTTGGGACTAGCTGATAAAAATTCCATGACGATCGCCGGAATATCTCCTTCTAAGTTGGGAGTGTAACTGCGGCGAATTTCTTGACTAGAAAGCGGCTGGACGTTGCGGGCATAAAACCAATCTGGAGCTTTGATAACTAGCTTGTCGTTTAATGTAGCGCAAATTCCCATGTTTGGGGCAACTAATATTCCTGTTAAAATTAGCCCTGCGATTTCTAAGATTTCTCGCAAGGCGGCGGCTAGCAAGGGTTGGTCGATATTTTCCACTGGTTCCTCGTCTAAAATGAAATCGTCGGGCAATTTTTCCCAGGTAATTTTTAATGCGGCTGTACTGAGTGTCATTGTATTTCACCTCTGAATGAGATTACTGGAGCGCGACTCGCAATACTTCGCGATGAAAGAGCGATCGCCCTACAATAAATTTTATCCTGTCTGGCGATAGTGCGTCGCCGTTAGCATAGTGTTCGATCCAGGTTTTGCTGATTAAATAAGGATCTTCTGGCAATTCTGATAATAAGTATCCGGGCATTTCTAACTCGTCCATCAATTGACTGACTTTGGGATCGTAGCTGAGGGCAAAACAGCGGCATTCTTCGGATGCTGCCATAATTAAACTGTGGTAGCGCATCCCGATCGCCATTTCGACACCCCGGAACACTCCTTTCAATTTTCTGGGGTCTTCTAAACTGAGGATGCGGCTCCTTTTGGGCAGGGCTTCGTGCAAATGTTTCGCAATTTCTAAGTCGTGAGACGCTTGAAAAGGCAGCAGCAAAATTAAGGTGCGAGTTGCTTTTTGAAAGTCAACTAAAGCTTGAGTTAAGATTGACAAACGGGCGGGAGTTAGTGTAGAATGAGAGCGCAAACAAACAGCAACTCTGGGCGCAGGTAAATCCCACAAACCGGACACGGGCGAGTTCTCCAAAGCCCACACGGGATCGGGTGCTAAAGTAAAAGGAATTTGCCAATCTGCAAGTAAAGTAGCTGAGCCTTTATCCCGCACGCTGACGGCGGTGCATCCAGCAAAACAGCGCTGAGATAACTTGCGAGTGATTTCGCGCTTTAAAGGGCCAATTCCCTGAGCCCAGGCAACTGTTTTTAAGCCCATCCGCTGCGCTAATCCCATCAAACCGCCATAATAGAAAGGGCTCGCAATGCTGGTAGCGTCTTGGATTAAACTGCCGCCGCCCCAGATTAGCGCGTCAGAGGTGCGGAGTGCTTCGAGAACTTGAAACGCATTCATGCGATCGCGCGCAGCTACCCCGTACCGCTGATTTGTCTCGACAGGATTGCCAGACAGGACGATCGGCGTCACGCCATCTGGTAACATTTGCAGTAGCGATGCCAACAGCGCCTCGTCGCCGCCGTTGCCTTTACCGTAATAGCCGCACAAAATTGCTCGCATTTCTACTCTTGGTTTATAATGGGGAATCTAAGTATTACAATATCTAATTGTTGCGGTCGATTCGTAAAATATTTTAACAGTTAACAGTTAACACTCAACAGTTAACACTCAACAGTTAACAGTCAACAGCCTTAAACAAATAAATACATATTTTATCTTCCCCGTTCTCTGTTATTTTAGAATACAAAAAATGCACGCTTTGTCAATTCCCACCTGGATTATTCATGTCTCTAGCGTCGTCGAGTGGATTGCCGCCATCTGGTTAATTTGGACTTACGGCGAAGTCACTCAAAACCGAGCTTGGTGGGCCCTTTCCGCCGGAATGCTGCCCGCTCTCGTCAGCGCTATGTGTGCCTGTACGTGGCACTATTTCGACAACTCCCCAGCCCTAGAATGGATCGTTACCCTGCAAGCGGCGATGACTCTCATTGGCAATTTTACTCTGTGGGCGGCGGCTTGGTGGATTTGGCGATCGGCTCAGCCAGAATCAGAAAAAATTAAAGATTTAAAAATGGAGAAACTAATTGAAAAATAGCACTATTTGGGTAAAATTTGCGGCGAGTTTGCTTTTGTTGACAGCCGGATTTTTGCTTCCCAGCAAAGCCAGCAACATTCCCCTGCAAATCGCACAACAGCCTAACTGCAAAAATCCTCAAACCACGCTAGAGATGAATGTCTGTTCCAGTCAAGAGTTTGAGGCTGCCGACAAAAAGCTAAATCAAGTCTATCAGCAACTGCAAGCAAAAATCAGCAGCAGACAAAAGCAGAGATTGACGGTGGCACAGCGTACTTGGATCAAATTTCGAGATGAAAATTGTGATTATGCAAAAGGACAGTTTGAAGGCGGTAGTTTGGCTGCTTCTACCTACGATTATTGCAGGGCCAGAGTGACGCAAGAACGGATTAAAGATTTGGAAGGTTATTTGAAACAAGCAAATTTGTAAAAGTTCGATCGCGATCGAGAATAATTTACCCATTCAATGATCAATACCGCGACAACCTCATCTTTTTCACTTTTAGAAGCCCCAGCACAAACCAGCTCAAGAGTGATATAAAGCTTTGTTTTTTATTTTACGCTTTGACACGCCAATGGTGTAAAATCTAAATTCTCAAGTCTTATATTTTAAATCCCTATGTCCTTCGTTGGTTTGCACATTCACAGCGATTATAGCTTACTAGACGGGGCGTCTCAGCTACAGCAGCTCGCAGAACGGGCGGTGGAATTGGGGATGCCCGCGATCGCCCTTACAGACCACGGGGTGATGTACGGGGCGATCGAGCTAATCAAAGTTTGCCGAAATAAAAATATCAAGCCGATTATTGGCAATGAAATGTACGTCGTCAACGGCGACATTGAAGTAAAAGTTCGAGGTAGAAGAAAATACCATCAAGTTGTTTTAGCTAAAAATACCCAAGGTTATAAAAACCTCGTCAAACTAACTACAATTTCCCATTTAAAGGGAATGCCAGAAAGAGGTATTTTTGCCCGCCCCTGCATCAACAAGGAACTGCTAAAACAATACTCCGAAGGTTTAATTGTCACCAGCGCTTGTTTGGGCGGGGAAGTTCCCCAAATGATTCTGCAAAACAAGCTAGATACTGCCCGTGAAGTTGCCACATGGTATAAAGAAGTATTTGGAGAGGATTATTATATAGAAATTCAAGACCACGGTTCCCAAGAAGACCGGATTGTTAATGTTGAAATCGTCAAAATTGCCCGCGAACTAAACATTAAAATAATTGCCACCAATGATTCTCACTATATTTCCTGCAACGACGTAGAAGCACACGACGCTTTGCTGTGCATTAACACCAACAAACTGATTGAAGAAGACAAGCGGATGCGCTACAGCGGCACTGAATATCTTAAGTCTGCGGAGGAGATGGCGCAACTGTTTCGAGACCATTTGGATGCTGAAACGATCGAAGAGGCGATCGACACCACTTTAGAAGTCGCAAATAAAGTAAAATCTTACGACATCATGGGGGAATCGCGCATTCCCAACTATCCAATTCCCCCAGAACACACAGCAGACACTTTTGTCGAAGAAATATCATGGAAAGGACTATTAGAACGCCTAAAAGCTAGAAGTCGCAATGAAATTACCGCCGTCTACAAAGAACGGCTGGAATACGAACTAAAAATGATTCAGCAGATGGGTTTTTCCACCTACTTTCTAGTAGTTTGGGACTACATGAAATATGCCAGGGACAACCAAATTCCCGTAGGCCCAGGACGCGGTTCCGCCGCAGGTTCCCTAGTTGCATACGTCTTGAAAATCACTAATATTGACCCCGTACATCACGGACTGCTATTCGAGAGATTTCTCAATCCCGAACGCAAATCCATGCCAGATATCGATAGCGATTTCTGCATAGAAAGACGGGACGACATGATTAAATACGTTACTGAAAAGTATGGCGAAGAGCGGGTAGCGCAAATTATTACTTTCAACAGAATGACATCAAAAGCTGTCTTGAAAGATGTTGCCAGAGTGTTAGGCATTCCCTACAAAAAAGCAGACGAAATGGCGAAATTAATTCCCGTGTCGCGGGGTAAACCGGAAAAACTCAAAGTAATGATTTCCGGTGAAACACCTGCACAGGAATTTAAAGACAACTACGAAAATACAATTTGCATCAATGAAGAAACCGGGACAGAAGTCCCTGTTCGTCAGTGGATTGACATGGCAATTCGGATTGAAGGGACAAACAAAACCTTTGGCGTTCATGCGGCCGGCGTAGTGATTTCTTCAGACCCGCTCGATGAAATTGTACCGCTACAAAAGAATAACGAAGGTGCTGTGATTACTCAGTATTATATGGAAGATTTGGAAGCACTAGGTCTTCTGAAAATGGATTTTCTGGGATTGAAAAATTTGACAACGCTTCAGAAAACTGTTGATTATATTAAGCAAACCCAAAATCTAATTGTCGATCCAGAAATGCTACCTTCTGATATAGAGCGCAGAGCCCAAGAAACTTTTGGCAGAATCAAAAAGTTACCTGATGATGTAGATAAAACTTATAGACTTTTAGAAAGAGGAGATTTAGAAGGTATTTTTCAGTTAGAATCATCTGGAATGCTGGATGTAGTGAAAAAACTCAAACCTTCTTGTCTGGATGATATTTCTTCTATTTTGGCACTTTACCGACCCGGCCCGCTGGATGCAGGTTTGATTCCTCAGTTTATTGACTGCAAGCACGGTAAAGCTGTTGAGTACGATCATCCGCTATTAGAGCCGATTTTAAAAGAGACTTACGGAACGCTTTGTTTTCAAGAGCAAATTATGCGGATGGCTCAAGATTTGGCAGGCTATTCTTTGGGTCAAGCTGACTTGCTGCGGCGCGCAATGGGCAAGAAGAAAGCTGATGAAATGCAGAAGCAAAAGGAAACGTTTATCGACGGCGCAACTAAGAATGGAGTCAGTCAAAGAATTGCTGAAAAGTTGTTCGCGCAGATGCTACAATTCGCGGAATATTGTTTTAATAAATCCCATTCAATGGCCTATGCCTATATCACTTATCAAACTGCCTATTTAAAGGCGAATTATCCTCTAGAATACATGGCTGCACTGCTGACTGCTAACAGGGGCGATCAGGAGAAAGTACAGAAATATATTGCCAATTGTCTCAAGCTGGGTATTGAGGTTGAGCCGCCGGATGTTAATAGTTCTGAACTTACTTTTACACCGCTTCCCAAACACATGACGGGCTCTGCAAAAGATAAAATTTTGTTTGGGGTTTCGGCGGTAAAAAATGTGGGAGAAGCGGCTATTGAAAATATTTTGGCTGCGCGGCAGGAAGGGGGTAAGTTTAAGTCGCTGCCGGATTTGTGCGATCGCGTAAATCTCCATTCTGTCAACCGCCGCGCTTTAGAAGCATTAATTCAATGCGGTGCTTTTGACAAAATTGAAAAAAACCGCAAGCAATTAGTACACGACCTCGAAGGGGTGATGAAATGGGCGCAAGACCGCAAGAAAGATCGAGAAAGCGGCCAAGGTAATCTCTTTGACTTGTTAGGTACGAATAGCTTTGGGAAGTCGGCCAATACCTATGAGTCTGCGCCAAAATCTAAATTGGTAAAAGATTTTGAAAAACAGGAGAAGTTGCGTTTAGAAAAAGAATTGCTTGGCTTTTATGTATCAGAACATCCCCTAAAGTTTCTGATGCAAGTAAATCAAGACCCCGATGTGGTGACTATCGAACAGTTAGCAGATAAAAAGGGGAAAGTATCAGTTATTGTCATGCTAAACGCTATCAAACTTGTAGTAACAAGAAAAGGCGGCGAGGCGATGGCTATTTTGCAGTTAGAAGATTTGACACATCAAATAAAAGCTGTTGTGTTTCCCAAGGCTTACGAACAAGTGAAACCTTACATTGTAGAGAATGCTATCTTACAGATTAGTGGAAAAATTGAGAAAGATGGGGAGGAAATTCAGATAATTGTAGACACTGCAAAGCCTGTAGAAACAGTAGAGGTTACAGAGGAAATCGAGACGACGGAACTGGAAATAAAAAACCCTTGGCCGGCGGAACCAGTCAACATTGTACGATCGACAAAACCTGTGGAAGTTTTAGAAATGGTGATTGTCAAGCTTACACCGCAGCAAGTACAAGACGGGAAAAAACTCAATTCCCTCAAAGCTATTTTGCAAGAACTTTCCAATCGGGGAGAAGGTGCTAGCGTTTCTGTGGGGGGAATTGTTGTCGGTGAATATTCCTGTCAACCGCTTCGTATTAGCCCTCAATTGTGGGTGCAAGATGGCGAGGGAACTGTTAGCCGGCTCAAGTCGGCTGGATTTGATGCTTGGGTTTTTCCTCTCAACAATCGCCCAGATGCTGCGGTATTTCGAGAAATGCGATCGCAACTTAATGTACATTCTTGGGCGAGTCGTTTACTTGACACTGACACCGATCGCATTTCTCGGTATCTCAATTATCTCGCCCAACTAAACAGACGCTAGCCAAATGAAAATTTCGCATTAATCCCGACTACCATCACAACTTTATTCTTGTGATGATGCTTTGGCTTTAATCACCGCTTCCCTAAAGCCTAAAACTACTAAAATATTGGCAATTGTTAAAAATAGCTCCGCAGAACCGTGCAGCCAATCGACATTTGCTAGCGACTCGTTGTACGCAACTTTTGCGTAAATTGCGGCGGGAATAGTCACGGCCACAAAAACGAGAGTGCCGTAAAATCCCATCAAAGCTAAACGGGGTGTTTTTCCCGATCGAGTCAAAAACCAGAGAAATCCCAAGTAGGGAAATAAAGACAGAACAAATAAAGTTTCTTTGGAAATCATTAGTAATGGGAGAGCGACCAGATACTATGATAAATTAAAATATCAAAAATTAGTGTGAATAATTTTTAACTTTTAATTTTGAGTTTTCAATATTTAATTCGGGCTTGCTGAAAAAGTGTAGGTAATGGAAAAACGAGGCTACACAGCTTGAAAAATAGTAGGTTTATTCCTAAATTCCCAAATTTAGCCAGAAATGAATAAGGAAAGTGCAAGGGTTTTGAGCCTCTATAATCCTATAACTTGCACTTGTTTGAGCGAAAAAAGCTTTAACCCCTTATTTGGCAAGCTTTCTACTTTTATTCAGCAAGCCCTAATTCGAGAAATGATGTACCCGTTTCTATCGAACCGTTAGAGACTTAGAGACTCACCCAAGCCCATAGCTCTTAACCAAAGCCGCAGCAGGTCGGCAGTATTTAAAACCCCTGACCCACGCGGAGACAAAACCCGTAACTCGTCCCCTAACACCGTTTTTAGGATAACACATTTTTAACGGTTCCAGTCTGTTAATTGGCCCTCTCCCCAAAGCTACCCAGCAATTAGAAATAGAGACGGTTCCAAAGTTTTCAGTCTGCTAGGCATCAAGCAAGCATCGTTCAAAACCTCTAAATCCAAGCAGCCTTTTATATGTGCTGCGATAATTTCCTTGAGCTTAGCATCAAAATCAAAACACGGGCCGCAATCCCAAACTTTGAGTTCCCAGCGTCCGTTAAACATCGTAATTTCCAGTTGAACAGGAGTTTCTACTGGCAGATTTTTGTGAGCGTGGCGAACTGCATTAGTGAAACCTTCAGCCAAAGCTAACTGAAACTTCCACCAAACCTCATTGGGGATCGATAAATCTTTCAACTGCTCAAACCACTCCAAAACTAGAGTTAAAGCATTCACGTCTGTGTTGACTTGCAGGCTAATGTGTTGAACAGAACTTTCATACAGCTCTTCTTCCTGCTGTGTTTCACTCTGCCAATCCCAGGTATTTAATAAATTCATTAACCCATCTAAAACGCTAGCATTTTTTATATTTTGCGATCGATTGCGACCTTCTACTTCGTAAGTTTTGCTCAGCGACAAACAATTTCGACCGTCGAGAGTCCGGGTGTAACTTAGCTCGTCGGCAATCTGCCACATGAGTTTGATCCCCCGACCGCCTTCTGCCAGTTCATCTATGCTGTTCGACATTTATTTTCCTCGTCTGAAAGTATTAGCTGTACCCTATTTTCACACCCGCCGAGACACGAGGTATTTTTTTTATACTTGCTTGCTCGGTATTATTTCGGGATCGCACAATAATGCTATCTTTTTAGAGAAGGCAGCGCATCAGCTATATGTCTTAAGAGTCTAAGCCAATTGGCTTATTTACCGATCGCCTGTACGGAGAACTCACGCCCTCCGCAGCAAAATCCGACTACATCGAATACAACAAATACTTATCCGCTGTCGGAGTCAGCCACTTGCCACAGCCGTCGCAAGCTCCAGAATCCCTGACATTCAGCGCAGCGAACGGCCGTTGGAAGCTCCAAGGGAGCCTTGAGGTGCGCGCGCTCATCCCAAAGGTCTAAGTAATATCCGCGATCGCGATCGAACCTTACACCGTCGAGGCGCGTCAATGCACTAGACTAGGACTTAGGCAAACAACTCTGTTTCTGCTAAGAATCTTGGGTTTGAGAGCGAGAAATTAACGAAGAAACCGGGTTTTTAACCGCGCGTAAGTCCAGCAGACAACTCGGTGATGAAAGGCAGTTACAGGACTTACCCAGACTATGACGAAAATCCAACTGAAAATTCTCACAGCAGCAATACTGCTACTCCCATTTTGTGCAGCACTTCCCTTACAAGCTCAAAATCTGTCTCTAGTCAAGCGGCTGCTAGAAACAAGAGGATGTCCTGGATGCGACTTATTTGGCGCATCCTTGAGCCGTGCAGATTTGTTTGGCGCATCCTTGAGCCGCGCCACTCTCAGCAGGGCCGACTTAGCTGATGCCAACTTGACTGCGGCTGACTTAATGGAAGCTAATTTAAACAACGCCAACATGAGAAACGCCTTGTTGGCTGACGCCGACCTCAGCAAAGCCGACATGAGCAGGGCAGACATCAGGGGAGCGAACTTAGAAAATGCCAACCTCAGCGAGAGTTCTCTTCGAGAAGCATCTCTCCAGTTGGCTAACTTAAAATGCAGTAATTTGAGCGCCGCCAAACTAAGTCGAACCGACCTGAGAAATGCCGATTTAACTGGTGCAAATCTCATCGGTGCAGACCTCAAAGAAGCCGATTTAAGCGGTGCAAATCTCAGCGGTGCAGACCTGAGATCGGCCGACTTGAGGGATGCGAGATTGAACAAAGCTAATCTCACAGATGCCAATCTCTGCGGTGCCCGGATGCCAAACCAAAAAACATCTCGGCGAGGCTGCGAAGTTAAGAAAGAACAAGCGATAAGCACGAATAATTACTGCAATTACTGCTATGCCTTGAATGACTGGTGGCTGAATGTATTAAGGTTCTACTAAGCTGTTCGACATTTAAACCACTAACGAGGCCTGTAGGGTGCGTCAGCTAGAACACTTACTAAGCAAGGGAAACAAGATAGGGCTGACGCACCCTACAATACTATTTTAAATGCGTAACAGCTTAAGCAGTATCATCGCGATAACTGCTCTGTTTCAGATATGTACTGTTAGAAAGAAGTGCGAGCAGGCGGTACAGATATCCAACTGAACCTGTTACCGCCAACAGCTTTTATCTAGTTTGAAGAACCTAAAAATTGGCTCACTATTTGGAGATATTCTGCGCCCCCGATCTGTGCCACATTATTGTGACCTCCATCAGGAACTATGTAAAGCTGTTTGGGTTCAGGTGCTGCATCAAACAGTTTTTTGCTCATTTGGGCTGGAACTACACTGTCAGCAGTGCCGTGAATAAATAGCACGGGCATTTGCAGGCGATCGACTTTTGAAAGAGAATCAAAGCGCTGTGTCAGCAAAAAATCGATCGGAAACATCCAAAACAGCCCTTTTTGGAAATCCACCATCTCCCGCGTCGAAGTAAAAGAACCCTCCACAAGTAACCCTGCCGCCTCCGGGTGGCGCACTGCTAAATCGATCGCGATCGCCCCTCCCAAAGAATGACCGTAGATATAAATTTGATTCGGGTTAACCCCCCGCTGTTTCACCAAATAATCCCAAGCAAGTTGAGCATCCTCATAAACCTGAGATTCACTCGGAAAATCGCCCTGGCTTTTTCCATAACCGCGATAATCGATCGTAAATACCGACAAACCTAAGCGATGAAATCGATGAGCGTGTTCGACATTTGCTCCCACATTGGAACCATTCCCGTGCAGGTACAAAACTACCCCCCCTAACCCCCCCTTGTTAAGGGGGGGAACCGGAGCGACGGCCCCTCTCTCACTTTGCGGGGAAGTTCCGACTCCTCTAGCTCCCCCCCTTAGCAAGGGGGGGCTGGGGGGGGTTTCCGAGTCTCCGGTGTCAACAGAGGGAACAGCCTCCCCCTTTCTTGCTCCCCCCCTTGCTAAGGGGGGGCTGGGGGGGGTTTCCGAGGCAGGAATCCACCAGCCATGCACGCTTTCCACCGCGCCTGTTTTAGTTGGAATTGGCAGCCAAACATCTTGATATCTCAACTGAAAATCGTCTGGAGTAGTTTCGATCGCCCGCGCGGGAAAAAAAATAAACTTACCTTGCGCTGCAAATAGAAACAGACAAGCAGCAGAATAAGCAACCGCCAAAACTATCCCAAAAGTTATTAGCGATTTAGACAAGAGGAATACCAGAAACTTGTTCATAGAAAATAGGGCACGCTGGAAATTAGAGATCGGTCAAAAGCTAATGGCAAAGGATTAATTCAGACAATTAGCCAAGATCGATTACTAACTTCCGTCGCAGCGTTCCGCCGAATTTTAAAAATTAATCCAATTCGGGGCGGTGAAAGTGCCAATTCGTAGACTGTTCGTAAGCATGAGCCACTTGAAACAGCCGAGATTCTTGCAAAACATTAGCAATCAGTTGTATGCCCACCGGCAGTCCTTTATCATCAAATCCGCAGGGCAAACTCAAAGCTGGCAAACCAGCAAGATTCACCGGAATAGTCATCAAATCTGACAAATACATACTCAGGGGGTCGTCAATTTTTTCGCCTGCCTTAAAAGCCGTAGTAGGAGCAGTGGGACAGACCAAAACATCAACTTGAGAAAAAGCTTTTTCAAAGTCTTCTTTAATCAAAGTCCGAACTTTTTGAGCTTTTAGATAATAGGCGTCGTAATATCCAGCCGACAACACGTAAGTGCCGATCGCAATCCGGCGTTTAACTTCCGCACCGAACCCTTGAGAGCGAGTTTTGGCATACATATCCAAAAGATTATCGGCGTCTGGAGACCGGAAACCAAACTTAACTCCATCATATCGCGCCAAATTTGCCGAAGCTTCCGAGGGAGCAATAATGTAGTAAGTGGGTAAACCGTAGCGGAACCGGGGACAAGAAATGACTTGAATTTCTGCGCCCAATTGTTGAAATTGCTCGATCGCCTTAGTAACGGCTTCTTTAACCCCGGAGTCCAACCCTACACCAAAAGTTTCTTTAATTACCCCAATTCTAATCTGACCCTTCGGGCGCAAACTGGGTCTCAAAGCTTGGGCGTAGTCAGGAATTGGGACATTCAGACTCGTGGAATCTCTCTTGTCGTAACCGGCGATCGCCCCCAACAAAATCGCCGCATCCTCAACAGTCCGGCCAAAGGGCCCAATTTGATCGAGAGAAGAAGCATAGGCCACCAAACCGTAGCGAGAAACCAACCCGTAAGTCGGTTTCAGCCCCACCAAGCCGCAAAAAGCAGCAGGTTGGCGGATCGATCCCCCAGTATCCGAACCCAAACTCACGACGCATTCTCCCGAGGCTACCGCTGCGGCAGAACCGCCAGAAGACCCTCCGGGCACGCGCTCCAAGTCCCAAGGATTCGCGGTAACTTGATAAGCAGAAGTTTCTGTCGAACTCCCCATTGCAAACTCGTCCATATTCGCCTTGCCCACAATCACCGCACCGGCTGCGTGGAGTTTCGAGACGACGGTTGCATCGTAGGGAGGCACAAAATTCTCCAAAATCCGAGATGCACAGGTTGTGGGAATGCCGTTTGTGCACATATTGTCTTTAACGGCGATCGGAATGCCGGCCAACAGGCCAATTTCCTCGCCTGCTGCGATTTGGGCATCCACTTTGTGGGCCTGGGCCAATGCGCTGTCTGCCGTCACGCACAGAAAGCTTTTCAATTTCGGCTCTAGCTGGGTAATTCGGTCTAATGCTTCTTGAGTAATTTCCACAGCCGAGCGTTCTTTATTGACCAGTTGTCGGTGCAACTCGCGGATGGATGCCATGCTCGTACCTTTATCTTTTCTACTAGCCACTTAGCCAATATAGCTGGCAATTGCACCTGCTTACAGCCTCCGTGCAAAGTCTGCGTTTGGGGCGGGCTGGGATACTCGTGCGGATAGTTGATTTTTGTGGCGATTGTTTGACCGGGCGATCGGCGGCTTTACATCAAACTTATTAAGTGCCAATTATAACACCGTTTATAAGCTGTTCGGCATTTAAAGGAGGATAGTAGGGTGCGGAGCGTAAATAAGCGTTTCCCCTGTATAGTAAGTGTTCTAGCTGACGCACCTTACCTGGATCGTTAATGGTTTAAATGCTCCACAGCTTAACACCGTACAGAAAAGAGCGATCGACTTTTTCACCTATTATTTAAAAAAGAGCGATCGACCCTAACTCTGCTACCATTACTATCGCTTTTCCTTGCTTCGGAATCATAATCTTTCGATTGCAGCGATCGGAGTGCAAGCTCGCGACCTCGATAGCATAGCAAGCGGGTTTTAACTGCGATCACCCCTGACACCCCATAACCAAATGAAGAATAAATAGATAATTTTCACCAAGAAGGTATTAGCTTGGGGCGGCAATTTTTAAAATAATTATGACCGGATTATGAAGTGTACTATTTTAGTCAAAAATTACTGAAATTTATCAGTTATCCGAGCGAATTAATGGCGGCTGCGCGATCGGAGAAAATAGCGATCGACCTTCTCCCATTCGCGTTAATTGGGGGACGAGCCAAAAAGCCTGTGAGAAATCTGCTGTTCACAAAAAAAGGTCGATCGCCCCTTCATTCAACAGAACAAAAGAGCGATCGTGCTTACTGTAGCCTAACCTATCGATCAGAGGTTTAGCGGCGGGGCGATCGCAGCTTGTCCGAGGGCCGATGGAAACGCTCACTGCCACGCGGACGCCTCTTGTTGCGCGCACCTGCAAAAAAAACAGCAGCCCTTCTTCAACTGCGTGCATCTGTGGCAAAAAAAACCTCCATATTTGCCCCAACGATCCCAGCATCAAAATTTCATCCGGAATTCTCCACAAACCGAGAGAAATATGGTAAGAAGTTCCCGATGCCCCGTTGGAGGAATGCCACCTAAAGCTCACCTAGAATCTCACCTGACGGCAGAGGAACTCAAACTTCGCTACCGGCAGGCACAAAACACCACAGAGTCCCGCCGCTGGCACTTGCTGGTCTTAGTTTCCCGAAATTGGACTATCAAACAAGCAGCCCTAGTTGTAGGTATCAACTACGACTACGCCAAAGAAATTGTCCAGCGCTACAACCGAGAAGGGCCTGACTCTGTGAGAAACCGCAGCGGAGACCGCCAGCCCCCTCCTGCAAAATCCTTGCTGAATCCAGAACAGCAAGAAGAACTGCGACAAGCGCTGCAAAACCCAGCCCCCGACGGCGGAGACTGGACGGGTCCCAAAGTAGCTCGCTGGATTGCCGAAAAGACCGGTAACGCTCATGTCTGGCCTCAACGCGGCTGGGATTACCTCAAGCGGTTGGGTGCTGACTGGCAGCGGCGGCGCAGAAAGTAGATAGTTCGCAATATTTTAGAGGGGGTTGATTGCTAAAAGTGCGATCGCTCCCTTTATTTTGGCAGAAGTCATTAGTCAGCAGTCATTAGTCAATAGCAGTATTCGTAGGGTGTGTCGCCATTAAAAATCCCTAAATTAAATCGACTATTCTGTGGCGACGCACCTTCTATCATTTATCAACAAGCTTGCTACCACAAAAATGTTGGGTGGAGTGAAACGGAGGGTTGTTGCCTGGGTTCATTAAAATAAAAGGTGCGTCGCTATGAGATGGTCGCTCTTTTTTGAGGATTTAAGGGTGGCGACGCACCCTACGGCTACGGCTAAAATCCCAAATCTCAAATCTCCAATCTAAAATCGTTTGACTGATGTAACAATAGCTGCTTATATAGAATTTGGTTGTGTTGAGGATGTTGAATATGCGAGGGATCAGGCGTTTTTTGTCGATCGCAAACAAGATGGCGGCAGTAGTAGCCGGCATCGGACTGGTTCAGATGTTAACCATCGCAAGTTCATTCTCTCAATCATCTAACCCGCGTTCCCTAGACGAACTCTACAAAATTCGCGATCGACTCGTCACCGAATTAGAACAACCCGCCTCTCCCTCCCCAGAACCAACCCTGCTTTCGGGCTTAATTCCCCTCGCCGCCAATCCTCAAGAAAAACTGCTTTCTCAGTTGCAAGCGCTAGAGGTACAAATATTAGTAGAACAGAGGGCTAACGACAACTTGCAGCAAGCAGTCCGTTTAGCCGACCAAGCCGTAGAAAGAGGACGGCAGCCAAATCAGTCGATCGAATTTTCGCAGCAAACTAAATTTTTGTGGCACCAAGCCCTCAACAACTTACAGGAAGTTCCTCAAAATTCATTTTTAGCTCCTCTGACTGCCTCAAAAACTCAAGAATACCGGGAAAATTTAACGGCAGCAACGTCTCAAGTGCAGCAAGCAAAATCCGATTTTTTGGCTGCGGTTGCTCGGGAAAGTGGCTTGTCTGGGCAAGCTTCGATCGGCATTTGCCACCTTTCTAGAGAGTGCGTAAACCTGCGGGGCGATGTGCCTCCTGTCAGTCCTGCCAGCTTAATTAAACTGCCGATTGCTGTAGCGCTGATGCAAAAAGTCGAAAAAGAAAAAATTAGTCTGAACAAAGAAGTATTTGTCAATCGCGGTAATTTTACAGAAGACTCATCGACCCAGATTTTGTCTCCTAAAAATTACCCGCTACAGCTACTGTTAGAAGAAATGATCGATCGCAGCAGCAATACCGCCACCAATCAACTTATTGATTATTTGGGTTCGGATTACATCAATCAATTCTTAGAGAATCGCGGCTACCAAGTCACCCGCGTCAACTTCAAATTAATGGGGAAAAAGATTATGCCAACCAACCCCGGTTCCGGCCCCAACCGCTTGACTGCTAACGAGCTCACCGAAATGATGGTGCAAATTTACAATGGCGAAACACCGGGTGCTAAACTGTTAATAGAAACTCTCAACCGCCAGTACGATCGCGCTCTGGGATTTGCAGCCTTGGAAGGAACTCAAGCTCAATGGCTGGGCGAAAAAACAGGCGAAAATTCCCTGGTTCTGGGTACAACTTTAGCGATGAGCATTGACGGCGAAGCCTATGTGATGACTGTGATTGACAGCCGCAGCGGCAGCGATACAGAAATGCGCCAGTCTATTTCTAAAATTGCCGATTACATTAGTAAGAATCCCAGCTTTTAACGGTTGGAATACACAATTTATAGCGGGGACGACGCATCCCCCAAACAGTTGAAAAATGGCGCATCAAAAACTTAGCGTTTCCGTCAAAGGTGAAGGATTTCCCATCCTCTGCTTGCACGGCCATCCAGGTTCCGGCGATTGTATGTCCGTCTTTACAGAACACTTATCAAAGCGGTTCCAGACGATCGCCCCAGACTTGCGCGGATACGGCAACAGCCGCACCTCCACTCGCTTTGAAATGACCGACCACTTGCTTGATTTAGAAGCACTTCTAGACAGATTGGGAGTCGATCGGTGTTTGGTAATCGGATGGTCTTTGGGAGGGATTTTAGCCCTGGAATTAGCCATGAAATATCCCCAGCGAGTCACGGGTTTGATTCTACTCGCATCCGCAGCCAAACCGCGAGGAAGTAACCCTCCCATCTCTTGGCAAGATAACCTTTACACCGGTTTAGCCGGAATTATCAATTGGGCGATACCCGGTTGGCAGTGGAATATTGATACTTTTGGCAGGCGATCGCTCTTTCGCTACTTGATACAGCAGCAGAAAGCCACCCCTTACCGCTACTTAGCACAGGCAGGTACCCCCGCCTACCTCAAAACTTCCAACACGGCCACCAAGGCTTTAAATACCGCTCTGAGGGCTGGATACGATCGACTGATCCACCTCGGCGACATTCAATGTCCGTCCTTGGTGTTGGCCGGAGAGGCCGATCGGCACATCACCTCGGCATCCAGTTTAGAAACAGCCCGCCACCTCCACGAATGTCAGTGGCACTGCTATCCAAATACAGCCCACTTGTTCCCTTGGGAAATTCCCGATCGGGTACTCGCAGACATCGATCGCTGGATCGAGAGTTTCCCCCAAGCAGTTGGCAATTGCGAGTGTTGAGTTTTTAGTTTGTCACAACCCATTTATCGCCCAAAAGTCAAGAGTTTTGGATTTACAACTCACAACTCAAAACTCAAAACTCAAAACTCAAAACTCAAAATTCAAAATTACCTCTACTTTTACTGACTGCTCAAAACAGGCCACAGCCCTCCCTCACCAAGCTTTCCCAAATCATCTGCAACCGTCAAACTAATAGGTTTGCAGCGGTGAATCGAAACACTCAGACCTTCTGCCCCTTCATTTTCTATGTCTTCTATATATCCTGCTTTTGCAGCTTCCGCCTCTTGAGAAGTCAAGAACGGGCCAAAATAGTAAATGCACCGCGGCGCTGAAGTTTTAACTTCAACCCACCAAGCCAATCCGAAAAAATTGAGCAAGCTAATCAAGAGTTCTTTCATGTGATTTTCTAATGTATTTTACGGTTTTTTCCAGAGTGCTGCGGGCAAGGCCTAGACCTTCGTTATGTACACTTTGTTATACTGTGTTGCATTTCATTTTTCAATCACCGAAGATGGGAAGCTTGGGGGGGGGGGCGAGAAGCCCCCGGCTTTAGAAGGTGGGGCTAATGACCGTTACGATCCGTGTACGTGAAACTTTTTGGGCCCGCGCTGGCGGTAAATTTCGTATAAAGCCATTCCCGTTGCTACCGAAACATTCAAGCTAGGAGTATTTCCCCTTAAAGGAATTGAAACTAATCCGTCACAGCCGCGCTGTATCAAAAGGCTCAAACCGTCAGCTTCACCGCCCACAACTAAAACAGTGGGCCCAGAGAACTTGATTGTCTCTACCGAGTCACCCACGCCTGCGACAGTGCCGTAAATCCAGAATCCAGCCTCTTTCAATTCTTCCAGCGCCCGGTTAAGATTGACAACCCTCGCCACTGGCAGGCTTTCCAATGCCCCTGCGGCCACTTTTCTCACTGCCGAGGTAATCCCAACGGCCCGCCGCTGTGGAATCACCATGCCCTGAGTTCCCAATGCTTCAGCCGTGCGAATAATCGCCCCTAGATTGTGGGGGTCGTTGAGTCCTTCTGCTACCACAATGACGGGATCGGCGCAAGCAGACTTAGCCTTCGCGATCAGTTCGCTCAAATCCAGGTATTCGTAAGCTGATACTTGAGCGGCTACGCCTTGGTGGTTTGCCTTGCGCGTGATGTAGTCGAGGCGCAAATCGTCAACTTCGTCAATGATGCTGCCGTTGGCTTTGGCTTCGGTTAGCAAGCTGTGAAAGCGGGGATCGTAACGCAGGTGCGGGACAACCCAGATCCGGTTGAGCACTTGGTTTGTTTCTAAAGCCGCTTGCACCGCATGGCGGCCGTAAATCATGTCTGAGTCTGTGTCTGGCTGCACGACGGTGTTTGATGCACTGTCAACAGGGCGAGTGTCTCTGTCTTTGTCTCTGTCTCTGAAATGGTTGCCCCGGAATTCCGGCGGGCTGCTGTCTCTGTCTTTGTCTCTGTCTCTGAAATGGTTGCCCCGGGATTCCTGCGGGCTGCTGTCTCTGTCTTTGTCTCTGTCTTTGTAATAATTGCCCCGGGATTCCTGCGGGCTGCTGTCTCTGTTTCTGTCTCGGAAATTGTTGCGGGCCGGCTGCGGGCTGCTGTCTCTGTCTCTATCTCGGAAATTGTTGCGGGCCGGCTGCGGGCTGCTGTCTCTGTCTCGGAAATTGTTGCGGGCCGGCTGCGGGCTGCTGTATCCGTCTCTGTCTCCGTCTCCGTCTCTGTCTTTGAAAGGATTATTTCTGCGAATGGACGGTTGGCTGTCGGAATCGACTCTCCGTTTGAAAATCGATCGCACGACGGGCATTTCTCGGGGTTGGGGGGAGAAAGTCGATCGTTTGTGAGGCGCGTCTACTCCTGGGCGAGTGTCGGGACGGGGCTTGCGTTCAAAGCGGGGAGAGGATGGTTGTGAGTCCTGACGGCGGCCTTCGCTTTTGAATGGTTTGCTGTCGGAATTTGGGCGCGAGAAGTTTGGTCTGGTAAATTTTCTCATTGGTTTCTTGTAGTCAAAAAGTTTTGGCTGAAGGCTAATCGATTGTAGATTGTAGATGTGAGATTCTTGATTGAGGAAGCAATCTTTGGGCTTTGAGATTTTAGATAGTCTAGGGAGGTAGCAAGGATTTTGCTGTGTTCAAATTGCTAGTTAATAACTGATAAATCCTGTTTTGCCGATCGAGCTTTTTGCTGTTTTAGCTTTGCCACCGTGCCAGAGTTGTTAATTAATGCCTCGCGATTGGCAACTCTTAACTGCTAAATCTTTTAAGTCTCAAGTTCTAAAAGTGCCAAAAGTTCACTCAATCTTTTGGGATCGGTGAGGTACAAATATCCGACCAAAGTTTCTAAGCTGCTGGCTTGTTGGTATATCTCTGGATCTGCTCGCTTGGAACGGCCCGCTGCGGCATTGCGTCCGCGCTTGACAATCGCTAATTCTGTACTGTTCAAGTAAGGACAGAGCGATCGCAAGTGACGCGCTTGAGTTTCGGCTCGTACTTGCCCCACCACCAATTCGTGATAAGCTTGCAATCTTCTGGGCGGCACTAAGTACGAACTCCGAATGTAGAGTTCGTAGACTGCATCTCCCAAATATGCCCATGCTGCGGGCGAAATCCTTTCTATTTCTGCTGGTGTCGCCCTCGCAGGATGCACTCGATTTAAACTGATATCAGTCAGACTCAGTTTGAGCCCGTCATCTGCGATCGGCGACATACTTTTTTAAATAAAACTTCCGCACAGCTTGGTTTTTCTCGTCACTTACTTATTTCGTCTTTCGTCACTTCAGCAATTATAGCGAGTGCACGGCTTTGTTAACGCGATCGCTACCTGCTGCTTCCCTACTTCTTATACCATTTTTCCGCGTGTTTGCCGCACCTATTTTACTGCCCATCCACCGGAGTTCAAAGCATTGGGGGAAACAGTGGCAAGACCTGTTGCAGCTTCTGGGAAAATCGGTATGGTTTTACCAGCACAAAAATAAAAATTTGCTATCCAGCATTGAGAACCGGATAGCTAATTAAATCCACTTTGGTGTCAAGCATCCTTGACGTTTTTTACCGCCTCATCAACCGAAGGCTGCAAAGACAAAAATTTCTCTAAGCGAACCAGTTTAACAGTCTGAGTTACGCGGGGATTTGAGACAATTTGCAATGTCCCCTCCAAGGTTTGGGCTTTTTTGACAAGTTGCACAAGTGCGCCCAAGCCTGAACTGTCCACAAAGTCTATCTGAGACAAGTCCAAAATTAGGTGTTTTGGGCCCTCGTCAATACATTTGCTCAGTACCTTCCGAAAAGTTGCCTCAGAAAAAGCGTCCAGCAGGCCCGTCAGGCGAAATAACTGATAGTTATTCCTGACTTCGCGAGTGCCTCTGAGGCTAACGGTCAGGGTCAATGACTCAGGAATGACACCCTCCTAGCTAGATATTGCTTAAAGTTGAGGATTCATTGTACGAGTTTTTTGGTCTTTTGTCTACTGTTTTTTAGTTATTGGTCATTAGTCATTGGTCATTGGGGATCGGTCATTGGTCATTAGTCATTGGTCATTGGTTAGCTAACTGCTGAGTGTTGAGTGTTGACCACTGACTACTGACCACTGACTACTGACTACTGACTACTGACCACTGACCACTGACCACTGACCACTGACTACTGACCACTGACCACTGACCACTGACTACTGACTACTGACTGCTTTCTGATTTTCTCTCATTGACTGCACGAATCGATCGAACAAATAGTCAGCGTCGTGCGGCCCCGGACTGGCTTCCGGGTGGTACTGGACTGAGAACAGCGGCAGGGTTTTGTGCTTCAATCCGGCTACGGTGCGATCGTTCAAATTGAGATGAGTAATTTCTACTTCCGGGAGTAGGGAATCCGGGTCGATCGCAAAACCGTGATTTTGGCTAGTAATTTCTATTTGCTGCGTCAAACCCGCTGGATGATTTAATCCCCGGTGGCCGAACTTGAGTTTAAAAGTTTCTGCACCCAAGGAAATCCCCAGAATCTGGTGTCCCATGCAGATGCCGAATACGGGTTTGTCCGACTTTAACAAAGCTTTCGCAGTCGCGATCCCTTCCGTTACCGCCGACGGATCTCCCGGGCCGTTGGACAGAAAAATGCCGTCCGGGTTGTATTTGAGGATTTCTTCCGGCGACGTGTCAGCGGGGACAACAATTACCCGACACCCGTAACTCGCCAAACGCCGCAGGATGTTGCGCTTGATCCCAAAATCGATCGCTACCACCGTCCACATTTTGCCGTTAGCAGGTTTGACAGTGGGACTGAACTCCCAAACCGAATCTGTGGCTTCAGACCACTCGTAAACCTCGCGGGTGGTCACTTCCCGGACAAGATTGAGCCCGGCCATGCTGGGCGCGTCTTGCACTTGCTCCAAAAGCTCCGCCTGGTCGAGAATCGTCGTCGAAATGCCGCCGTTGATCGCTCCCACCGTGCGAATTTTGCGAGTCAGGGCGCGGGTGTCGATCCCGTAAATTCCCGGGATCTCATACTGTTTCAGGTAGTCTTGCAGAGATTGCGAACAGCGCCAGTTGCTGGGTCGGCTGCATACGTTCCGGGCGATCGCACCTCGAATTTGCGGGCGCGAGGATTCTTCGTCTTCGAGATTTACCCCGGTATTGCCCAATTCTGGATAAGTAAAAGTTACAATTTGGCCGCAATAGCTGGGATCGGTCAAGACTTCTTGGTACCCCGTCATTCCCGTATTGAATACTACCTCGCCGACGACGGTAGCGTTAGCGCCAAACGACCAGCCTCGGTAAGCAGTACCGTCAGCCAGGACTAGGAGAGCGGGTTGTGCAGTTGAAAGTGACATGGCATCCTCGAATTACTGTCGTGTGGTTTAATTCTTATCACTGCCAGGGATTTGATGCTAGTCGGCAATATACAGATATTATTTTAATTTGTGCAATGCCAGTTTCTGCCGATCGACAACAACCAGCCCCCGCCTCTATCTGGCGCTCGGTCAAACTAAAGTAACACCTCTGGGCGATCGCCACAGCTAAATCTCTACCGATCGGCAGTTGTCGCTGTTACGATCGAGCTACAGCGTTTTACTAAACTATGCCTAGCAAATCTCAAAAGCCTTTACTCTCAAACTTATACAAGCATCTACTGAACGCTCAAAACCTGCGCCAACCTTTACTGTTTTTAACAGCGGTTATTTCTCTGAGCAGTTCAATTTTAGTAGGGACTGTTGCCAACTCCTCCCGAGCTGCGGCTCAAGAAAGCGAGGGATGCTTCATGCGTAGTTCCTCCGGGCGCACCCTCAACCTCAGCCAATCAGTCTGCGGTTTTCTCCCCAAAGAATCGACTCCCGCCACTTCGCCCGCTGCCAAGTCTGGAGTATTTCAGGCAAAAATTAAACGCAGAGAGGCTAATATCCCGGTCATAGAAGTCACGTTTAACGGCAAACAAAAGTTCGAGATGATGGTAGATTCTGGAGCCAGCGGCACAGTAATTACACCAGCAATGGCTAAAGCCTTGGGCGTTGTTCTCCAGGGAACAGTGCAAGCACAAACTCCCAACGGAGTGGCTACTTTTCCCCTCGGTCGTTTGACTTCTATTGAAGCTGGGGGTCTGGCGGTTCAAAATGTAGTTGTTGCCATCTCGCCATCCCTAGATATCGGACTGTTGGGTCACGACTTTTTTGGTAATAAAGACATAACGATTAAGCAAGATGTGATTGAATTTCGATCGCGCTCTTAAAAAAAACGCAGAAGGAAGAGGGAAGAAGTAAAGAAAAATTGAAAATTCAATAATTAGACCTCTTGCAAAAATAACTAGGACGGGCAAGATGCCCGTCCCACAAAATTTTTTTTCTTGTGGAATGGGCCGGAGAGCCCGTTCCAGAATTTGATTAAAAGGATTTTTGCAAGAGGTCTATTTTTCTTGTTGGTTAGTTAAAACAAAAAACTCCTTCTTCCTTCTTCCTTCTTCCATCCGTTACATCCATTACAAAATCCGTTGCCGAACTTCCTTCTTCCTTCATTTCAAAAACTCAATCAACTGCTGCAACTTCACCCAAGATTCGCCGCTCAATAAAATCTCCTTAGCCAAACAAACCCCTGCTGCGTGAGAACCCATAGGAATTGCGCCTCCCACCTGAAAAGCCAAAGACGCATTCAAAGCTACAACATCCATTTGTGCTGGCGTACCTTTGCCTTGCAAAACGTTCCGCAAAATCTCGGCGTTTTCCTCAACATTTCCGCCTTTTAACGAGCCGATCGCACTTGGTGTCAATCCTACCTTTTGGGGGTCTAAAGTAGTGAGTTCCACTTTGCCATCCGACAAAACCGCCAAATCAGTCACATCTCCCAAACCCGCCTCATCCAATTTTTCTCTGCCGTGAACCACTACAGCTAACTCAGTCCCCAACTCGCCCAAAGCTTGCGCCATAGTTGATACCAGACTAGGATCGAACACCCCGATTACCTGCCCTGTAGGGCGCATAGGATTGACAAGGGGCCCTAAAAGGTTAAAAACAGTCCGCACCTTCAAAGTGCGCCGGAGCGACGCTACAGCCTTAAGTGCAGGATGCCACCCAGGCGCAAATAAAAAGGTGATGCCTACTTCGTCTACTGCGGCTCTTACCTTCGCGGGATCGGCGTTGAGGTTGACTCCGAGTGCTTCCAACACGTCAGCAGAACCCACTTTGCTTGAGGCCGATCGATTTCCGTGTTTCGCGACTCGAACTTGGCCTGCGGCGGTCACAAAAGCTACAGCAGTGGAAATGTTAAACGTCGAAGCGCCGTCGCCGCCGGTGCCGCAAGTATCAATTAATTTAAGATTCGAGATTGAGGATTTGGGATTGAAAACACTCTCGGACTCGCCTGCAAGCGACTGAGAATGCAATACCTGAGCCATTCCTGCCAATTCTTGGGCCCAGATGCCTTTGGCTTGGAGGGCCGCTAAAATTGCTCCTGAGAGGACGGGGGGAATAGCTTCTGCTAGCCATCCCTGCATCAAGTCGCAGGCTTGGGCGCGCGAGAGAGATTGTCTGTCTAACAGTTGTTGCAGCAGGGCCGGCCACAGAGGAGAATCCGCCGTCTGGGTTGAAGCAGGAGATAACTCTGGCGTTGCTAGTAGAGGGGAGTCTGTCATTTATTAGTTCGTTCTAGTCAAATTTAGCCCGATCGAGCTTTTGGGCCAAACCGAGAATCGATCGGGATTTTACCAGACTTGCCGACCAAATTTTGCGTACCTGCACCCAGATTTTTGCTCAACTGCCAGCACCGCGACAGAATTTGCTCGCCCGCAGCAGCCGAATATGAATTTTTTGATACAACAATTACCCTCTTGTTGTGGCAACTTTACAGATAAACCCCAGATAGGACAACTGCCAGCAGTCTGCTGTATTATCTATCAGCAAGAATACTTAACAGTGACTCAGAGCACCCAAAGACCGATAAAAGTTTCCGACAGGAGTTGGGGAGACCCAAAAATTTTAGACACTAGGGAGAGCCCCAGATTCATCTGTGGAGTCAATTCTTTCAATCTAAAATCTCAAATCTCAAATCGACTGACAGCAGGGACAGCGAGCGTTTAGCTCGTCCAGGCGGGTTAGTTGCTTCGGGTAAGAGTCGATCGAACTCTCACCCAAAGCCTAAAAATAGACTCTTGCAGTTTTAGAAGTTGCTGCCTTTTATTGTAACAACAGCCTTGCCACTAACTTATTTCAGGGTATTCAACTGCTAATATCTTCAGGGAGATTGCAAGGAGCGGGTTTTGCTCGAACATCTGCACCGCAGGCCGATCGATCGATTTGCCAATGCGATCGTGACAGCCAGTCAAGCATCAAAGAAAGACAGACCGGATAAACTAAACTTTCATCAGCAGCAACTAACAACTAACAAGCCCGTAGGACAGATGAATAAACACACTTGTGTCATTGCAACCGGACACCAAGCAACCGCAAAGCTTTCTGCTGCTTGGTGTCTGGCTGCGGCACAGCATTCTTCTGCCTCATTAGCGGCTCAAATTTAATAGATGCTCGATCAAAAATATTCAACTCACATACGAGAGCAGGGTATTCACAAGTGGGAAATCAAAAATTAGAAAATAAAGCGATAGAATGCCTGAATGTCGCGGAGGCACTGCACAAAATGGAAGCAAAATATTACAGTATGTTTGAAAATGCTGTGTCGGGCATTTTTCAAACAACCCAATCCGGTCGCTACCTCAGCGCTAACCCAGCCTTGGCTCGCATCTACGGATATAATTCCGCCGAAGAATTAATGGGCTGTCTGACTGATATCAGCGATCAGCTTTACGTCAACCCCGATCGGCGCGATCAGTTTATTTGTGCTTTGCAAGAACAAGGCGTCGTGTCGGATTTTGAGTCGCAAATTTATCGCCGAGACGGAACAATAATTTGGATCGCTGAAAATGCGCGGGCGGTCTGCGATGAAGGGGGGAAATTACTCTACTACGAAGGTTTTGTAGAAGATATCACCCAGCGCAAGCAGGCAGAATCGGGACTTCGAGAAAGCGAAGAACGCCTGCGCTTAATAATTGAAGGCGTTAAGGATTACGCTATATTCATGTTAGATCCTGATGGGTATGTAGCTAGCTGGAATTCTGGTGCCGAACGCATTTTGGGATACAGAGCTCATGAAATAGTCGGAAATAATTCAGAGTGTTTTTTCACGAAAGAAGATATTGAAATCGGCAAGCCCCAAGAAAAATTAATCAGGGCGGTGGCAGAAGGTCGATACGAAAATGAAGGCTGGCGGTTTCGCAAAGACGGCTCGCGATTTTGGGCGAATATTATTGTTACTCCTTTGCGCGATGAAAAAGGAGAGTTGCAGGGCTTTTCTCAAGTAATGCAGGACATTACCAAGCAAAAGCAAGCAGCCGAGGAAAAAATGCAGTTGATTGCTTCTTTGCAAGCCTCAGAAAAAAAGTTTCGCAGTTTGTACGAATCGACGACAGACGCGGTAATGCTGCTAGACGAACAGGTTTTTTTGGATTGCAATCCGGCTACTTTAAAGTTATTTGGATGCAGCACTGAATCAGAGTTTTGCGGCAAGCATCCTTCAAAATTTAGCCCGCCGCTGCAACCAAACGGACAAGATTCTATGAGTCTGTTTCAAGAGCAAATTGGTACGGCTCTAGAAATGGGAAATTGCCGCTTTGACTTGCTGCAATGCCGTTTGGACGGTTTCGAGTTTCCGGCGGAAGTGGTGCTAACTTCTATGGATATCGGCGGCAAAATGGGGCTGCAAGCCGTGGTACGCGATATCACTTATCGGGTGCAGGCTGAGGAAGCCCTGAAGCAGGCTAATGAAATATTAGAATGCCGGGTTAAAGAGCGGACAAGTCAGTTGGAAGCAGCTATTAAACAGTTAAGTTTGTCGGAGGAAAAGTTTTCTAAGGCTTTTCGATCGAGTCCCGATCCGATGACTATTACTACTTTTGTTCAGGGGCGGTTTCTTGAGGCTAACGACAGTTTTTTGTCGGCGCTCGGTTACTTTAGGGAGGAGGTAATCGGTCATACAGTACCGGAATTAAATATTTGGGTAAAGCCGCAAGACCGATTTGATTTCAGGCAAAATTTGCAGGAACAAGGTGTTGTTCGCAGTCAGGAATGTGAGTTTCGGATGAAGTCGGGATCGGTGGTGGTGTGTTTGCTGTCAGCGGAGTTGATTAATTTGGACGGCGAACTCTGTATGCTGGCGGTGATGACGGATATTACCGATCGCAAGCACGCCGAAGAAGCCCTGCGGGAAAGCCAGCGGGCATTGTCAACGCTGATGAGCAATTTGCCGGGGATGGCCTACCGTTTTCGCAACGATGCCGATCGCAGTATGGAGTTTGTCAGCGAAGGTTGCTATCAGTTAGCCGGCTATTCTCCTGAAGAATTTATCGGCACTCGGCAAGTTTCTATCTCGGAATTGACTCACCCGGACGATCGCGATAATTTGTGGAATGCCGTGCAAGTTGCCTTGCAAGAAAACCGACCCTATCAGCTAAATTACCGCATTACTTCTAAAAACGGCGAATTAAAATGGGTTTGGGAGCAAGGTTTGGGAGTGTTTTCCGACTCGGGAGAATTGATAGCTTTGGAAGGGTTAATTACTGATGTTTCCGAGCAGAAACGCAGTGAAGAAGCTTTGCTGCGATCGCAAACAGAGTTAACCCAACAAAAACTTCAGCTCGAAAATACTTTGCACGAATTGCAGCAAACTCAAGCATTATTAATTCACACTGAAAAAATGTCTACACTCGGTCAAATGGTGGCCGGTGTCGCTCACGAAATAAACAATCCTGTTAATAGCGTCTGCGGCAATCTCGTTCACGTCGGTCACTACACGGAAGATTTGCTGAATTTGATCGATATGTACCAGCAGCACTGCCCCCATCCGCCGGCGCCAATTCAAGATAAAATTGAGGATATCGAGCTAGAGTTTCTGCTAGAAGATTTGCCGAAAGCGATGTCCTCGATGCAGGTTGGGGCCGATCGCATTCGGGAAATTGTGCGCTCGCTCAGAAATTTCTCCCGCAAAGACGATTCTCAAATGAGCAAGGTTAACCTGCACGAAGGGATTGAAGGAACGCTGCTGATCCTGCAAAGTCGTTTGAGAGCGCGCGGCAGCTATCCAGAAATTACCGTAATTAAAGACTATGGAAATTTGCCTTTGGTTGAGTGTTATGCCGGGAAAGTCAATCAGGTATTTATGAATTTGATCGGAAATGCGATCGACGCGATCGAGGAATACAACGAAGGGCGTTCAGTTGACGAAGCCACAGCTAACCGCAGCAAAATTAAAATTAGGACAGAAGTCCAAAACTCCAATGCTGTAATTCGGATTTCTGACAACGGCTCCGGTATGCCAGAAGAAGTTTCCCAGCAGTTGTTCGAGGCCTTTTTTACCACCAAACCCGCCGGCAAAGGCACCGGTTTAGGCCTGTCAATTTCCTACAAAGTTATCCAAGAACACGGCGGCAAACTGAGCTGCGTGTCTGCACCGGGCCAAGGAGCCGAGTTTATCATCGAAATGCCGATCGAACAAATTAGTCAGTAGTTATTAGTCAGTAGTCAGCAGTCAGTAGTCAGCAGTCAGTAGTTATTAGTCAGTAGTCAGCAGTCAGTAGTCAGCAGTCAGTAGTCAGTAGTCAGCAGTCAGTAGTCAGTAGTCAGTAGTCAGTAGTCAGTAGTCAGTAGTCAGTAGTTACTGATTATTGGGAGATATTCAAAACAAATAACAAATAACAACTGCCAACCACCAACTGCCAACCACCAACTGCCAACCACCAACTGCCAACCACCAACCACCAACTGCCAACTGCCAACCACCAACTGCCAACTGCCAACTGCCAACCACCAACTGCCAACCACCAACTGCCAACTGCCAACTAACTACTAACACCTATCCAAATAAATTCCCGCCACCTTATCCCCCGGATTTTGCCGCAAACAATCCGCAAAAAATACCGCAGCTTCCCTAAAACTCTTCATATTGTACAAAGACAAAGCCTCAGTAAACACCTGCAAAGTAGCCAACTTTCCCGCTTTAACTTCCGGCAAATCCGCATCAAAAACTTCATAAACAGTCACCCATTCAGACTTACCCTTAACCTGAACCTTATCAATTACTCTAACTGCATAATCAGCAGGATTTTTCAAGCGATCGAAAGTCTGCTGAGTAATTAACAGCGACACCCCGTAATTTTTCGTCAAATTTTCAATCCGAGAAGCCAAATTAACCGCATCGCTAATCACAGTACCGTCCATCCGGCTTTTTCCGCCCACTATACCCAGCATCAAAGAACCAGTATTAATTCCCACCCCAATCTGAACCGGCGCATCGCCCACAGAAGCGCGATGTCGATTGTATTCAGCAAGAGTATGCAGCATGGCAATTCCCGCTTTCACAGCATCATCCGCCCCCTCGCTAAACAAAGCCATAATTGCATCGCCAATATATTTATCAATAAACCCCTTATTTTCCACAATCAGCGGTTCCATTCGACTCAGATAAGAATTGATAAATTTAAAATTTTCTTCCGGTGTCATCTGTTCCGAAAGAGTAGTGAAATCGCGGATGTCAGAAAACAAAACCGACATTTCCAACTCCACCGCTTCTCCCAATTTAATATCAACAATACTGTCACATCCCAAAAAAGCTAAAAACTCATTGGGTACAAAGCGACTTGTCGCCTCCGCAATTTCTAATTCTGCATCCAGTGAAATTTCCAAATTGCAATTAACCTCAAAAAGATCCTCAATGAACTTTTTGCGCTCGGCCTCAGCTTCTTTGCGTTCCGTGATATCTTGAAGAGTGTTGATAGCATAAACAATATTGCCTTGTCGATCGTAGATTGGAGTAGCGAAAATTTCTATGGGAATAATCTTGTCGCCTTGATGGATTTCAGCATCGTCAGCGGTAGCACTTTCCCCCTTCAACGCGCGCACGATGGGCAAATTCTCGACAGGATACTCTCGATTTGTGCCTGCTTGATAGACTTGATAAACCTCTGACAATTGCTCGGAACTCGTATCCGGCACAACTCCTTTACCAAATATCTCTTGTGCTTTCCGATTGATGTAGTAAAGTTTGCCGTCCGCATCCAGCACACCCACACCAATCGGCATTGCTTCCAAAAACTGTGTCAAGCGATTTTCGTTTTCATGGAGTTTGGTAATCAGTACCGCTTGCTCGTAGTTTAACTGTGCCAACTCCTGATTCATTTGCTGGAGTTGGGTGTTTTGTTCGGTCAGTTTTTTATCTTGAATATAACTATTTAGCGCTTCTCTAACCGTCAATTTCAAATCTTCAGCTTGCCAAGGTTTTGTAATATAACGATATAAGTTTGCCGAGTTGATAGCATGGGCGATCGCCCCAATATCTGCTTGTCCTGTCAGCATAATTTTTATAGTTTTAGGCGAAATGAGATGAGCCTGTTTTAACAGCTCATCTCCCTTCATCTCAGGCATAATGTGGTCGGAAATAATTAAAGGAATTTCATCTCCATCATCTAGCAATTCTTCAATTAACTCTAATGCCTCTTCTCCACCTTCAGCAATTTCGATTATATAATCATTGCCGACAGCCTCTTGCAGTTCTGCTTTGAGGCTCCTGAGTACAGTTCTCTCATCATCGACACAGATAATTACCTGTTGGCTCATAGTTTAGATAAACCAGATTTAATAGTTTCCAGCAAATCGGCTTCCGACCAAGGTTTAGATAAGCAGCGATGGAGGTTAGCCTGTTTGTTGGCTCGGTCAATTGCTACTTCATCAGCTTGACCTGTCAGCATAATTTTAATAACATGGGGGTATTTTTTGTGAATGCGAATCAGCAACTCATCTCCCTTAATACCGGGCATCAACCAATCCGAAATAATCACAACAACGCTAATTTCATCGTCATTTAGTTCACTAATTAACTCGAAAGCCTCCTCAGCATCTTCGGCTCCTTCATAGGTGTAAGTATTCCCAAATTCTGCTGCTAGCTGCGTCCTGAGACTGTCTAACACCATTCTCTCATCGTCAACGCACAAAATAACTGGTTTAGACATCTATTTTTTCTCCTTTTTAATTGTCATTAGTAGCAAAAGTAGTCAAGTGTATTAGTAGACCCCATCTTATCTTAAGATGTCACAAGCCAGCCGATCGCCAAATCCTCTCCCCCTCCCAGTCGCCGAAACCAAGAAATCTATATGCGTAGCAGCTTAGCTGAGCATAACGCATCGTACTGCTGTTTTACATCGATTTCCGGTGGAATCGAAGTTATTGGCGTCAAAACGCTTTAACTTTTGACATCCTCCCGATCGGGTAAATTGCAGGTTGGGTGGAACCAAGTAATACCATTTTAGATTTTAGATTTTAGATTTTAGATTTTAGATTGGGGATGACTGATTCAATATGGGTTGGGAGCACGGGCCTACAGTTGCATTCTTTTTTTTACTTGTATAAAACCAGACCTACTTACTAAGTTATATCGTTTGCGAGATCCTTGACCGAAAGCATCCAGGATACAAGCCCCCGGATTCATCCGTGGAGAAATAAAAAATCTGTATCCGAGAAACTTGCCCCCCGAATTTATCCGTGGGGTCAATGCTTCAATTCTAAAATCTAAAATCTAAAATCTAAAATCGATTGACCTGCTTATAGGCCGCTCATGGGCAGGAAAACATTAAATGTGGTTTGACCCGGAATTGATTCCACTTCAATTTTTCCCTGATGTTTGTCAACAATCTTCTTCACAATATCTAGTCCCAATCCGCTGCCTTCTCCTGCCGGCTTAGTAGTAAAAAATGGCTCAAATATTTTCGCTTTTATCTCTTCTGGTATCCCCTGACCGCTGTCGCTAATGCTAATCTTAGCCTGGTAATCTTGAGCAGTTAACTCAATTGTTAGCGTGCCTCGATAACCCATTGCTTGCAAAGCATTGTGAATTAAATTAGTCCAAACTTGATTTAATTCGTCGGGATAGCACAGTATCGGCGGGATTTCGGCATAGTTTTTGATGACCTTAACTCCCTGTTTAAGTAGATTTTGATAGAGGGTTAAGATTGTTTCAATGCCTTCTGTAATGCTGGCTACTGTTTTTTCGCCCGACTGTTCGTAGCGGGCATAGGTTTTCAAGGCAAAAACTACTTTTGATGCTCTATCTGTGGCTGTGTTGATAGTAGCAATACCTCTTTTTAATTCGGAAAGTTTGTAGGCGATTTCTAAGAGGTGCAAGCTGTCTGCTCTTTGCAGCAGGGGAACAAAAGTGTCGATTTCATTATAAACCCCCATTATGACTAATCGATCGGCAACAGTATCGGCACTGTCAATCTCTGATTCTTGCAGTTGAGTCCTTAAAGCTCTCTTCAATTTGCGTTCTTCTTTGGTTGATAATGTTGCTTCTTGTTGGAGCGATCGCTGAAGTAATTCTAAGAAGTTCTGCCCTGCTTCTGGGGAGAGAGATTGAAAAAGTGCGGGCAACTGTTCTAGGGTTTGATTCAAGAATTTGGCAACATTTCCGGCTGAGGATCGAATCGCACCGAGGGGTGTGTTAACTTCGTGAGCAACTCCCGCCACAAGTTGTCCTAAAGCTGCCATTTTTTCTGATTGAATCAGTCCTTCTTGGGTGGCTTCCAGTTGTTGGAGAGCATCGCTTAGTTCCTGATTTTTGGAGTGCAAAGCTGATTCAGCTTGTTTGCGATCGCCAATTTCTCGCCAAACCGTGTGTAAAATTTCCTTACCATCTAAAGGAATTACAGTCAGCAATACTTCTACCCAAAAATCTTCTCCGTCGGTGCGCTGGTGCATCCATTCAAACCGATGGCTGCCTCGCGAGAAGGCTATGGCGGTGATTTCCTTGGCTTTCTCAAAAGAGTTTCTACCGTCGGGTTGAATCTCTGGGGAAAGTTGAGCCGGATGTAGGGAAAGAAGCTGTGTTTTGTCATTGCAGCGCATCATTTTTACCGTTGCGGGGTTGCAGTCGATAAAAGCGTCTCCATCTAACAGCAGAATAGCATCGCCAGATTGCTCGTAAAGTTGTCGAAAACGAGCTTCTGACTGCTGGAGTTCTTGGGTGCGTTCTTCGACTTTGGCTTCTAAGTTGGCATAGAGTTGGGCATTTTCGATCGAGATGGCTGCTTGGGAGGACAAGACTTTTAAGAGGGCTACCCTATCGGGAGTAAATGCACAGGCTACTAGGTTATTTTCTAGGTAAAGAATGCCGATCGTTTTTCCTTGATGTTGAATCGGCATACACAAAATCGACTTTGGTTGATGCTCGATGATATAAGAGTCAGCAGCAAATTTATTCTCAGCCGCAGCATCATTAATTACCAAGGTTTCTTGAGTGCGCCAGACATAGTTTATCTGGGCGATCGGAATTTCCGTAGAGTCAGCAACTAAAGTAGACTCTAGGCTGCACGTTTTACGGATCGAACAGCTAACAGCAACGAAGAGTAAATTTCCATCTTGCAAAATCAAACTACCTTTTTCTGCTCCCGCATTCTCAATCATCACTTGCATCAAAGTAGATAGCAAACTATCGAGGTTTATTTCTCCTGACATTGATATAGAGGCTTTAATTACTGTTGCCAAGTCCAGAATTCCTGACACGCCTGAACTGGTACTTGCAACACTTACAGTCATCATTTGGGCAATTGTCTCGCCTGTATTTAAGCTAGTTTTCTGATTAAAAATAGGCGCCAGTAATTGGGGATAGCGTTTTTCTAAATCTTCAACTTTTGCCTTGGCTCCCCACCGTGCATAGGCGTAGTAAGCATCAGTTAGGTAGAGTTGGGCAAATTTCTCTTTCCCCCAGCCGAGATAGCATTTGGCGGCGAGTTCGTTGGCGAGTGCTTCTTCGTTAATGTACTCGTTTTCTTTAGCTCCTTTGATGGCGCGATCGTACATTTCCATTGCCTCGAAATTTTCCCCTAAAACTCGATGCCGTTCAGCCTCTACGAGATAGAATTTATGCAGATAATTCATCGGAGCATGATTCGCCCATTTTTGCATTTTTTCCTGATTGGCAATTACAGTTTCGACAATTATTGGTTTTTCGGAAACTTTTACATCAGAATACACAGCCAACTTAGAGAGAGAATCGTAGGTATAAAAAATCGGCAACAATATCGAAGCTACTCCCGCATCTAAATACTGTTCTGCTGCGGCACAATACTCCACCGCTTCGCGGTAGCGATCGAAAAGATAACAAAGGATTAACTTATTTAAGTAAAAATAGTAACAAGCTATTCTGTAATTGTTAGCAATATGAAGCGGTAACATTTTAGCTTCATCACAAACTGAACCGATTAAATAGCAAGGATTCTCCGTCATTCCCAGCAAGTTTAATACAACTTGATGGTGAATTTGATGCAGTTGAAGAATGCTCTCCTGATTCATCTTTGTGAAGGCATCCCTGTAGGTTTGCATTTCTAGTTCAACCCTTGACAGTTCGGCAGAACCACTAAAGTACAAAAGGTAACAGTACCTTTGTGCTGAATAGCCAGCGTGTTCTAAATCTCCTGTTTCTAAACCGCTAAAGTAAGCAGATAACAGGGGTTTGAACGTTTCCTTAACATGATTTTTCCAATGCTTTGTAAAGTAAGTTGCTACAAATAGCGTCATAGCTTTGAAAGGCTTAGCATCGAGTTTTTCGAGCAGATTTAGTGCCAGTTCTCCAAATTGATAGCCCGATTCTAACTCTCCCATGACTCCGCAGAGAATCAGTCCATAATTAGCATAAGCATGAGTATGAGTTGGTGCATTGCCGTATTCAAGGGCTAACTGAATTTGTTTAAAAGTAATCAGCGGCAACAAAACTGGAGTTACCATGTAGGCAGCAGGACAGAGTTTTAACAATATCTGAGTCGCTGCCAGTTTTTGCGGGTCTGTCATGTCAGGCAAGTCAATTAAGTCCTGAATGCGTTTCCCCTGTAAAGTTAATTGCGTCTCTTCAAAAGCCGGGGTAATTTCTGTCGGTTCCGGATCTTTAGGTAGATATATCCCCAATAGTTCTAGAATGTCTAACCCAAAATTTAAAGATTGTTTGATTTGGTTCTGTGCTTTCAAAGCTTGAATTTTAACTTGATAAACTTGGATTTTATCTAAGATTGTATTTGCCTTTTGGATAACTATTTCTGTTAATCGCTCCATTTGCTCAAAATCGCCGTTCAGATACATCGCTTCTGCGGCTTCTTCATAGAGTTGCAAAGTCAGATTGTAATGGTTCTGCCAACACTCAATATCTAGGAGTTCTATACCTACAGTTAAATACTTTTGGGCCGTAGCATAAGCAGTTGAAGTTTTAGCTTTATGTCCGGCAATTAAATTCAACTGAGCGAGTTCGTCCCGTTCTATTTGATGGGTAATTAACTCTACCCCAATATTCAACTGGTTGACAATATCAAAAATCTTCTCTTCTTTTTCTGCTTCCGTAGGGGCGGTACCCCCGTGCCCGCCCTTCCTCAACAGCAGTTGCCCGATTTCGAGGTGAGTTGACTGTTTTTGGGATTCGGGAATCAGAAAATATGCTGCTTGTTGCACTCGATCGTGCAAAAATTTGTAGGGAACGGATAACTCACATACTTGGGGAATTTCAACTGATTCAGATTCCACAAAGAATTTGTATACTTCACTGATGGGAATAACTAATCCTTCTTGCAGTGCTGGCCACAAATTTGCTGCTGTTTCCGACTCGGATTTTTTAGAGACAACTGCCAGCGTTGCTAAGTCAAATTGATTGCCCACACAAGCTGCAAGTTTTAAAGCTTGCTGGGTATTTGCAGGCAACTTCTGCAACTGAATCGCCATAAACTCGACGACATCATCAGTCCAAGAAAGCGCCCTCAATTTGGCAATGTCGCACTGCCAATACCTGTTACTAAAATCAAATGAGATAAATCCTTCTGTTTGCAAAAAAATCAGAAATTTAGTTGCAAAAAAAGGATTGCCTTTGGTTTTGATAAAAATCAGTTCAGTCAAAGGCATTGCCCTTTCTATTGGACAAGAGAAGGTATCGGCAATCAGGCGATTTAGGGAAGGTCGATCTAGGGGTGTTAAAGTAATTTGATTTACTGTTGCCGAGTCTTTGCGAATCTCATCCAATGTCAGCATCAGTGGATGGGCGGGAAACACTTCGTTATCGCGATACGCTCCCATTAACAACAGATAGCGGGTATTGGTCTCGCTCATCAACAATTGCATTAGCTTCAATGAAGCTGAGTCTGCCCACTGCAAATCATCTAAGAAAATTACTAAAGGATGCTCTTTTGTCGCTAAGACTCGGATGAAATTTTGCAATAATAGATTGAAGCGATTTTGAGCGGCAGTTCCCTCTAGTTCTGGCACTTCTGGCTGCTTGCCAATTAGTCGTTCTAATTCTGGGATGACATCGATAATGACTCGAGCATTCTCACCCAACGCCTCTAATATTTTGACCTGCAATTTCTGCACCTCGGCAGCACTTTCGGTAAGTAATTGTCGGATTAAATTCTGGAATGCTTGCACCCATGCCCAGAAGGGTATATCGCGCTTAAATTGGTCGAATTTACCTTTAATGAAGTAACCCCGTTGGCGGACAATGGGTTTGTGAACTTCGTTGACGACGGCTGTTTTACCAATGCCGGAAAAGCCCGCCACCAGGATGATTTCGCAAGTGCCTTCGCTGACTCGATCGAATGCTTCTAGTAGCGCCTTAATTTCAGCTTCTCTGCCGTAGAGTTTTTCGGGAATCACGAAGCGATCGCAAATATCCCTATTCCCCAAGGCAAACTGGCCGATCTTCCCATTCTCTTGCCATTGCTGCCAGCATTTTTCTAAGTCGTACCGCAGTCCAAAAGCACTTTGATAGCGCGATTCTGGAGTTTTGGCTATCATTTTCATAATGATGTTATTCAACACCGCCGGGATAGCTGGAATCAGATCGATCGGGGGAGTTGGCATCCTAGCAATATGGCAGTGAACTAGCTCCATCGGATCGGTAGAGTTAAAGGGTAATTGCCCTGTTAGCAATTGGTAAAATGTGATTCCTAATGAATAAAAATCCGTGCGGTAGTCAATCCCTCGATTCATCCGTCCCGTCTGTTCTGGGGACATATAAGCTAGGGTTCCTTCTAAGAGGTTTGGATTTTGGATCTCCTGGTTTTCTCTGGGTAGAAGTGAGGAAATGCTGAAGTCAATTAATTTAACTTCTTTGGTTTTGGGGTTAATTAGAATATTCTCGGGCTTGATATCTTTGTGAATAATTCGGTTGTGATATAATCCTTCTATGGTTTGGACAATCTGAAGGGCGATCGGCAGAAATTCATCTAGCGGTAGGGGGGAAGTATGGGGGAAGGCAATCTCAGAATTACTCGATAGGATATTATCTAATTGCTCTGGGTTAGCAGTATACTCAGCAAGGGAAACACCGCCAATATCCTCCATTACCAGAGCAAAAGCATTGCGGTAGTTTAAGAGTGCAATGGGTTTGACAATTCCCGGCAGGTCAAGATTTTTGGTAATGGTGTACTGATTCCGAAACTGCACGAGTTCGCTAAAAGTGGGATACTCGCTCAATAGCAGTTTGATAATTACTTTTTGGTTTGACTCAGAAAGTCCTCGATAAACCTGTGTTTTAGAGCCATTATAGATTTGCTCGATCGGGCGATAGCTGGGAATTGTTAACATATTATCAGTCATGGTGCAAAGTTAAATAAAGATTTTATAGATGCTACCGGAGGCTGAAAATGATAATTTTGGGAAGAGACTAAGACACCTCTAAGCGAGCAACGGCTAAAAAAACAGAATACCCAGATACCCGACTTTTTTTAGAAGTCGGGTATCTAACAGCTATGGCATTTTACGTTTAATTAGGTTTTCCACGGCAATTTTAAGATTTTCGACAAGGGCTAAATGACACCCGGTGAAAGACAGATGCACCGCAACGCTCCAAAGCCAATTTATGTTTAGCTGTGCCATATCCCTTGTTATTTGTCAAGTCATATTCAGGATATTTAACAGCCAAGCGAGTTATTAATTCATCGCGCCAAACTTTAGCCACAATACTAGCAGCAGCAATCTGAATCGATCGCGCATCACCCTTTACCATCGTCTCTTGCTCGATCGACAAATTAGGAATTCTTTGATTGCCGTCAACCAAACACAAATCAGGAGTCACACTCAGCTTAAGAATCGCCCGTTTCATCGCCAACAAAGAAGCCTGCAAAATATTGAGGCGATCGATCTCCCGCACCGAAGCCGCACCAATTTGACAGTCAACAGCCACAGCCCGGATTTTCACAGCTAACCGACTCCGGGCTGCGGCACTCAACTGCTTGCTGTCGCGCACGCCGCAACGTGCTAATTCATCAAGAACTTCGTCGGGCAAAATGCAGGCCGCAGCCACCACTGGCCCGAACAAAGCTCCCCTTCCGACTTCATCCACACCTGCAATTACCAGAGAGTTTGAGGGAGAGGGGGAAAGGGGAAGACGGAAAGATGGGAAAAGAGTAAAAATTTCTACTTCTTCGTTGTTCTTCTTTTTCGCTTCTTGCTTGTTCCTTTTCCCCTCTTCCTTCATAATTATTCATCCAAAAGGGCAGATGAGCGGCGGCGGCGGCGGCGGTTGATAGCAGGTTCTTCGGGTTCATTGGATTCGATCGGCTCATTGAATTCGATCGGCTCATTGAATTCGATCGGCTCATTGAATTCGATCGCCTGATTCGAGAAGCCCATTACATCGCTGGGTTCCTCCATCCGATCGAAATCATCAGTTTCGTCGATCGAAATCGCGCCGTAAATTTCAGCATCATCATCATCATCCTCCTCATCATCATCATCATTCTCAGAAAATGCAGGCTCAACTACCGAGAGTTCTGGATAATAATCCCGTTCCTCAACATCTTCAGCAGGCGCCGCCGGTTCAAATTCAAATTCGAGCTGCTCGAAAGGCGGCTTGTTCGGGGCCGCTCCGGGGAGAGTCACCGAAACGATCGCATTCTTAGGATTTTTCACGCTGCGATCCGCAAGCACCAAAGGAGAAACCCCCATCAGAGCATAAACATCCTGCTCCTCCGGTGTCATTTCCACCGAAATCATTTCGGGAGGCTCCACCATCGGCTTCAGCAGCTCAGACTTAGTTGGACGCACGCGATCGAACTCCTCGCGCCTGCCAACAGTCGCCATATTCACCAGCCCGAAGCCCTCCGAAGCTGCGCGGATGCCGGGGGGTGCGAGATACTCAGAGCGCGTCTCCGCGACGGGCGCGATCGAAGTATTCGGCAGCCGCAACTTGCTGCGCACCGGTTCCTCCTCCACCGGGAGGGCAAAAGGCTCTTCACCAATCCGCCGGCGGCGGCGCCGTCTGGTTCCGTTCCCCAAATCCTGATAGCTGGGATGGTTGAGCAAGTCCAAAGACGAGGCGTTGCTGCCGGTCTCAAAATCCAAACTTTCGCTAGACGGTTCCCAAGCAGCCCGAGCAGGCTCGGGGAGGCGTTCTTCCCGCACCGGTGCAGGAGTTGCAGCCGCCACAGGCGTCAAGCTGCGGCGTTCGACTCCTTCTGGCAAGTTCAACATCACCCGGTTCGAGGTAGCGACAGTGCGATCGCCCGATTCCCGCACCGCTGGGGCCATGTCTTCTTCGCCCGGGAGTTGCACCAGATGACCCAACCCGCTGCAAGTAGGGCAAGTGTGGCCGAACAACTCGTAAATATTTTGACCTTGGCGCTTGCGGGTGAGTTCTACCAGTCCCAATTCCGACAGTTGAGCGATTTGCGGTCGAGATTTGTCAGCTTTGAGAGCTTTATTGAAATGTTCCAGCACCTGCAACTGATCGCGGCGGGATTCCATGTCGATAAAGTCAACAATAATCACCCCGGCAATATTGCGCAACCGCAGTTGTCTAGCAATTTCCGTTGCTGCTTCGCAATTTGTCCAGAGTACCGTTTCCCGAGCCGTGGCCGATCGAGTAAACGAGCCGGAGTTGACATCGATCACAGTCAGCGCCTCAGTCGGCTCGATAATCACGTAACCCCCCGAAGGCAAATCCACCCTCGGTCTCAGGGCTTCTCGAATCGCAGCGTTAACGCGGAAAAATTCTAAAATCGAGGCACGCTCTCGGTGGTGGTCGATCAAAACTCCCGCAGGAAGTTTACCGCCGTTCCAGTTCATCAACTGCTGCTTGACCCGCTTAATTGCATTTTGCGAGTCCACCACAATCCGATTCACGTCACTGCTAAACATATCCCGCAGCACGCGCTGGATAAAATCGTCATCGCGGTTGAGCAGTGCTGGCGCCCGCGAGGTACCGCCTTCGAGTTGAACGGCTTCCCACTGTTTTTGGAGGACTTCCAAATCTTCCATGATGGCTTCTTCCGTCATCCCTTCGGCTTCGGTGCGCACCAGCAGCCCCATCCCGGCCGGTTTCACCAAAATAGCCAGAGCTCTGAGGCGGTTGCGCTCGGCTTCCGACTTGATCCTGCGGGACAGATTGACTCCCCTGCCGTAGGGCATCAGTACCAAATAGCGGCCCGGCAGGGTAATGTTGCCTGTCAACCGGGGGCCTTTGCTGCCCGTCGGTTCTTTCATCACCTGTACCACCACTTTCTGCTGGGGGGTCAGGAGTTCTGTAATTGCTCCTGCCGATCGTTTGAGCCGCAGCGGGCCGAGGTCTGTGACGTGCATGAACCCGTTGCGTTCGGGGTCGCCAATATTGACGAAGGCCGCATCTATTCCGGGGAGTACATTCTCGACAATTCCCAAGTAAATGTCGCTGACTTGGTGGCTGCCTGTGGCTACCACGAGTTCTTGGATTTGATCTTCTGAAAAGACGGCAGCAATGCGATGCTGCTCTGCTATAACTATTTGCTTTGTCATTCAATTTCCTCAAAAAACTGGCAGCAAGTTAGAGACACTTACGCACTCTTGAGTGCCTCTGACTTTAACTGTAATTAGTAGTAGCTTGAAGAGTTATTAGCTGTGAGTTGGTGCAGGGTGGAATGACTGTTGACTGTTAACTTTTAACTGTTACAGATAAAGTGCTTAAATCCACCCGTACACAGTTATGAGTTATGCTTCGCAGACTGAGCTGGAAGATAGAAATAAGGACGCTTTTACAGAGTTATAAATATTGAATTTTGATTGGTGAATTGCAAACTATTCCACTCAAAATTCAACCTTTGCAACTCTTCCTTTGAACGAGCGCGAATAAATTCAGTGACACCGTACCAATTTCTTAACACACAACTCAACACAAAAAACTGATAACTCCGCTTGCGTGGTGGTGGTTGAGGGCTGGTTTCGAGGGAAAGTAAGAAAGTACAGAGGTCTGGTAGGGACACGGCAGTCCGTGTCCCTACAGCCGTCTGCTTGTGCGATCGGCCCATAGCACTCAACTGAATTCAGCTTGCCATTCGACTGCAACCTCCGCCCCTGCCAACCCTAAAACCTCGTCAGTCGATTTTAGATTTTAGATTTTAGATTTACTCCACAGATGAATGTGGGAGCTTGAACTTTAGTCTAAAATCTCAAATTTTTGGTTCTCCACGAACGACTTAAGTCGGGGGCTTATCTCCGTTTTTTGACGGGTCAAAAACATCTATTGTTGAATACCCGCTCTGCGATTTGAACCGTAAGATTTTTGAGTAAGCCGACGATCGACAACCAGTCGATCGGTCGAAATTAATCGCTCAACTTGGTTCAGAACCCGCTCCTGCGGATTTGGCGCTAGATGAGAGCCCGTGAAACAAAAAGGCTTGAATTCTTGAACAGAAGCAGTTTGCACCCAGCCCGCGTTGCTGGTTGACTCTTAGCGGCGAGCGACTAAAGCGCTCGAGCCGCCGCAGCTTCCATAACAAGCAATTATAGCGTGCAACGACACATCCCGATCGAGAGCCGAATGTGAAATATTCCACGACGGCTTCCCTATTTTAACCATAACCCAGGATTAGCTGACTGCGCTGAACTTGCAGAAGCTGAATTTGCTGCTGGCTGACTTGTTCGAGCATGAAAACAATATGTTCTGGCTTGAGCAAGTTGCCGTCGTTGCGACAACTGCCGGTATAGCGCAAGACGGCTCTACCTTCGGATGTAACACCCCTAGCAGAGGCGCTGCTGTCTTGTTTGCGCTCTAAAAGTTCGAGTTTGTGCAGCCGATCGCGCAAATTGACATCGTGAGTCTTTCCCGACTTAGTAGTGTGCACCCGCCAAAAAGCCTCGGTTTCGGCGATCGTCTTCACCCACTCTTCCCAGTTGGCACTATCCGCGACGGAGACAGCAGCAGAATTTTCCCGGTCTAATTCGCCATTTTCTGCCAACGAGCCCGCTACAGCCACAGTAATCAGGTACTCCGCTGCTTCCAACAACTGACTGGCAGAAGGAGCCTTGAGATCGATCGACTCAACCTTGTAAATCGGAATATTTTCCGGCAGCTTAGCGGCCAACTTTTCCCGAAAACTCTCAACATCGATCGGCTCAGTCAGCTCAAAATCCGCAATTTCCCCAGTGCTGGTAACGCCCAGAGGCAGGGCATTTGCCAGAGAAATCCGAGGGTTCGGGTGAAACCCGCCGGTAAACGAAATCGGCAAATCGGCTCTGCGAACTACTCGATCGAACAATCGGAGCAAATCCAAATGACCCACCAAAGCCATATCGCCCACCTTCCCGAACCAAACCCGCAAACGCTGTTTCCGCTCCGTATTCGGCACAAATTCGCCAGCAAAATCGGGAATTGGCAGCGCATCAACAACCACATTGTGTCCGAAATCAGTGCCGCAAACCCCGCAGCGCGAACACCCTTCAAAGGAACAGTCGGGAACCGTCGCCGCTTCCAAAGCCTTTTGCAAGTCTATTTTCAGCCAGTTTTTGTCAATTCCGGTATCTAAATGATCCCAAGGTAAAGGGCGATCGAGAAACAGGGGAAGAGTGGGGGAGGGGGAGAGGGGGAGAGGGGAGGAGGGGGAGAGGGGGAGAGGGGGGGAGGGGGAGAGGGGGAGAGGGGGAGAATTCGGAAAATCTTCCTGCTTCCTGCTTCCGACTTCCATCCGACTTCCATCCGTTACATCCGTTGCCGAACTTCCTTCTTCCTGCTTCCGACTTCCATCCGTTACATCCGTTACAAAATCCGTTGCCGAACCTCCTTCTTCCTGCTTCCGACTTCCATCCGTTACATCCGTTACAAAATCCGTTGCCGAACCTCCTTCTTCCTGCTTCCGACTTCCATCCGTTACATCCGTTACATCCGTTACAAAATCCGTTGCCGAACTTCCTTCTTCCTGCTTCCGACTTCCATCCGTTACATCCGTTACATCCGTTACAAAATCCGTTACCGAACTTCCTTCTTCCTGCTTCCGACTTACATCCGTTACATCCGTTACATCCGTTACAAAATCCGTTGCCGAACTTCCTTCTTCCCCATCAAAAAGATTCCACTCACCGCTTTCAACTTGGCGGTATTTCCAGGTAAGGCCCGACTCATCGATCGCCTGAGTCCAAGCTTTGTAAGCCCGATCCAAACTTTCCCACCACGCATCCATACCCGCGCCGAGTTCCCAAGCGCGGCGGACTACAGGGCCCAAACGCCGATCGCCCCGTCCGACAAAATCCTCCATTGCCGAAATCCGCACGTCAGTGTAATTCACTTTTACGCCCCGCATCCCCCGAAATTCTTCCTTCAGGAGTTTTTGCTTGCGGGAAAACTCAGCAGTCGAAACCGAGTGCCACTGAAAAGGAGTGTGAGGCTTAGGCGTAAAATTAGAAATTGTCAAATTAAAATTCAGTCCCCGCCTGCCATCCACCCTGCATTCCCGGTGCAGCCAGCGGACTGTTTCGGCGATGCCCAGAACATCAAAATCTGTTTCCCCGGGCAAACCGATCATAAAATACAGCTTGATTTTATCCCAGCCGCGATCGACCGCAGTTTTGACACCGCGAAGCAATTCTTCGTTTGTCAAACCTTTGTTAACGATATCGCGCATCCGCTGAGTACCAGCTTCCGGGGCAAAAGTCAAACCGCTTTGGCGCGTGCCGCCGAGAATGTCGGCAATGTTATCGTCAAATCTGTCAACCCGCTGGCTGGGTAGAGACAGAGAGATATTTTTATCTTTCAGGCGGTTTTTGATTTCCATCCCGACTGCTGGGAGTGCCAGATAGTCGGAACAACTGAGGGAAAGCAGGGAAAACTCGCTGTGCCCGGTGGCTTTCATGCCTTCTTCGATCGCCTCTACGACTTGCTGTGGTTCGACATCGCGCGCGGGACGAGTCAGCATTCCCGGCTGACAGAAGCGGCAGCCGCGAGTACAACCGCGGCGGATTTCTACTGTCAGTCTGTCGTGTACTGTCTCGACGTAGGGAACTAGCCCGATCGAATAAGCTGGTATCGGAGTCGCCACGCGGCGCAGAATTCGATCGGGAACTTGCGGGCGGTTGGGACTAACAGAACCGTCGGCCGCCATATCGTAAAATTGCGGGACGTAGACGCCTGGAATTTGCGCTAAATCCAGCAGCAATGCTTCTCGGCTCAAATTATTAGTTTTGCCTTCTTCTAAAATCAAGCCAATTTCTGGCAGCAATTCTTCTCCATCTCCCAAAGCGATGAAGTCAAAAAAGTCAGCGTAGGGTTCGGGATTGGAAGTTGCCGTTTGCCCGCCAGCAAAAATCAGCGGCATTTGACCGTTTTGGTCATTTGTCGCTCTTTCTTTCCAAGTTAGGGGAATGCCGGCCAAATCCAGCATTTCTAGAATGTTTGTGGCTCCGAGTTCGTAGCTGAGGCTGAAGCCCAGAATATCAAATTCTGTGAGCGATCGCCTGGATTCTACCGCAAACAGGGGAGTTTTGGTCGCTAGCGCAGCCCTCGGAGAGGATCGCAGTTTTGCTGCCAAGTCTGGTGCGGGCAAATAAGCTCGATCGCACAACTGTCTCGGCAAAGCGTTCAAAATGTTGTAAAGGATGATGTGCCCCAGATTGGAAGCACCAACTTCATACACTTCAGGGTAAGTGAGCACCCAGCGCACAGACGCCCCATCCCAAGGCTTGCGCGCCGCCCCCAACTCGTTTCCCAGATAACGAGCAGGCTGATTGATTTCTGCTGTAAGTAATTCTTCGACTTTTACTGCCACGGCTGGACTCGCTCTCATATTTGCGACTCTTAAGCAGCCTACCTTAAAATCTGCCAACACGCCAACGGCACTCAGTCAATTTTCGATTTGAGATTTTCGATTGAAGAATTGACTTGCAGCATTGAATCAAAGGAGCAGGAACAAAAGTCTAAAATTTTGGGAGCACCCATTCGCTCGGAGAGCAAGCTGTCAACTGTCAACTGTCAACTGTCAACTGTCAACTGTCAACTGTCAACTGAAACAGGAGTTTTCGGCTTCAAAGCTATCGACGTTTTCAAATATCTCAAAAACTCGATCGAGTTGACTGAGTTCCAGAACCATCCTAATCCCGGCGGATACCGAGCAAATACTAAACCTGCGCCCCATTTTTTTCGCCTGCTTGAGGCCCGAAACCAATGCCATCAAACCGGCACTGTCAATAAATGTTACTTCGCCAAAATCTACGAGTACCGTTACAACCCCGGGGGCTGCAATTGCTGTCGTTAGTTGCCGTTGGAATTCTCCGCAGGTGGCTGCATTCAGGTGGTCTAGGGGTCGAATCACTGTAATTGGTCGATCGGCAAGAAGTGTCTGCATATATCAAACCTATGGTTGCTGCGTATTTTCAACTACTGTGCTAGAAGGTTGTAAGCCTAAACCTACTTGATACCTCCGAGCCTAACTTGCTCTGAGGGAAACCGACCAGTTGTTTTCAGTATATTTTACTGAATCTTTATTTATTAACTCTTTTTTATGAAATTTTCCGCAAAATTTGGGGAGCAAACGTAAGCTACTATACTATTTTTTATTTTGACCAGCAGGCGCAAGTCTTGAGAATTCTAAAAATGAGGAAACGTAAGCTACTATACTATTTTTTATTTTGCCAGCAGGCGCAAGTCTTGAGAATTTTAAAAATTGCGATCGACTTTGCCCTAGCTGTTAGGTTAAACTGAATAATGTAATTGAAATCACTTATTCGTTCTGATTTAGATCACGCGCGCGATCGACCGTTCGGATGATAATTGAACTGTACGGAGTTCTCCGAGCTACTATGCAAGCAACCTATGCTATTCGTCATCTTGTAGAAAAAGCCCTCTACATTAAGCAGTTAACGCCTGACATTGAAAACGAAATCAACTACGAGCTCACCCGTTTGGGCTACATCTCGGATATTGATTATGAGGCTTTAGAGTTATTAATGGATGAAATGGATGCAGGCCGGGTGCAATTGGTATCTAGCCGTCGATAGTTGGAACCGGGCGGCCAGTCCAAATCCTTGCACGGCGGGAAATAGACGAGTGCTAGAAGCATTGACGGCAGGGTATTTTTCTGTTGAAGCACCGATTTGCTGAACTTGATATTTGAGCAGATACAGTTGAGGACGATCGTCCCTGCACCTCATACCATTTTAGATTTTAGATGGGGAATACTGATGACTATCAGGGTTTGGAGCGCGGGCCTACAGTTGCATTCTTTTTTGAAACTGCTATCAGTATCAAAAACTACCAATATTGACCTCAATTAAATATCTAACTTTTGGGGATTGACAAATTAGCTTGAATTGTTAATTCAAGCAACCGCGCCAGACACTTAGGACATTAGACCTCTTGCAAAAGTCCTTTTAATCAAATTTTGGAACGGGCATCTTGCCCGTTCCACAAGGAAAAATGTTTTTTGTGGGATGGGCATCTTGCCCGTCCTAGTTGTTTTTGCAAGAGGTCTATTCTTAATCGCTGAAACTATTGCCGTTACTGCTTATTCACATCGATGTTCTTCCGACTTCCATCGGACTTCTGCTATATACTAAAAAAACGTTGGTCGGCAGGATTATCCGATCGCTCGAATCCAAGAAAATTGCTTTGCAGTTAGGATTTCCGTCCTCAAAGTTGGCAAACAAAGTCAATCTCAAATCTAAAATCTAAAATCGTTCGATCTCCTCGCCAAAGTTGCCACCACAGCCACCAACTCAGCAGGATCGATCGGCTTGGGGACGTGAATTTGAAAACCCTGCCGCAGCGCCCGCACCCGTTCCTCTACCCTACTGCGAGCCGTGAACGCCACCGCCGGAATTTCCCTGTCCAGCACGAGCGATCGCACTTGTCGTAGCAGAGCCTCTCCATCTTCCCCATGCATCCCAATATCGATCGCCAACACATCTGGATTCAGCCTTGCAATCGCCTCCAGGGCTTCCATTTCCGAGGCAGCAATCTCCACCTGGGCCCCACAATCTTCGAGCACTGTACGCGCAAAATCCAGGGAATCCCCGTCGAAATTGACCGCCAACACCCGCACAGCAGAAAGGTTGGTACTGACAAAAGACTCACTTGCAGAAGCTCGCACGTTCCTTTGTCGAACCCCAAACTCCCCGGGCCCGGCAACAGAAAATCCGCCGTCGCCATGAAGCTGTTGAATTGGCAATCTCACCAAAAACCTCGATCCTTGTCCCTTCCCGGCCGATTCGGCTTGCACCGTCCCCCCGTGCATTTCCACAAAATGGCGCACTAGGGCCAAACCCAAACCCAATCCGTTGTACGATCGCGTTGTAGAGCTGTCAGCTTGGGTGAACCGCTCGAAAACGTGCGGCAAAAACTCTGCCGCAATCCCTTCTCCCGTGTCGCTGACTGAGATTTCCACACTAGCCGGCGACAAATTTTCGATTCTGGCCGATTGCACGGGGGCCCGAGTCCCCTCCACCTTCCGCAGCGCCACCCTCACCTGTCCGCCATCAGGAGTAAACTTAACCGCATTCGACAGCAAATTCCACGCTACCTGCTGCAAGCGGCCCGAATCGCCCACAATCCTCCCCGCAGTTGGGTCGAAATCCGTCACAATTTCAATATTTTTTGCCGCAATAGCGGGCGCGAGAGTATCGAGCGCAGCTTCAACAGTCGAAATCAAATCCACCCACCGCAAATTCAGCGACAGTTGGCCGGTAATAATCTGCGACACGTCCAACAAATCCTCGATCAGAGTTGCCAGCGATCGCGTATTGCGGTCGATCGTGGAGAGAGCCCCAACAGTCGTTTTTTCGTCAAACTTCCGGTTTCGCAGCAGTTGCGTCCATCCCAGCATCGCATTCAGCGGCGTCCGCAATTCGTGGGACAAAGTTCCCAGAAACTCATCTTTAATCCGGTTCGCCCGCGCCAATTCCTCGGCTCGATCGTGAAGTTCTCTTTCCAACTGCTTGCGCACCGTCAAATCGAGAACAAAAGCCACAGATTCTTGCCGCTTTTCGCCCAGCAAAACATATCCGATCAGCACCGGAATCCGGCTGCCATCTGGTCTTCGGTATTCCTTTTCGTAGGGAGTGCAAACGCCCTTTGCCTTTGCCTCGGCGATGCCGATATCGTCCTGCGGTAGGGACTCCGGCGGTGTAATGTCAATCCAGCGAAGTTCCCCGCGCTGCAACTGTTCCCGCGTGTAGCCCACTATCCGCAAGAATTCGTCGTTAGCCTCACTGATACCGCCGTCAACATCGCTGAAGAGAATTCCGATCAAGTTAGATTCTGCTAACATTCTCAGCTTTTCTTCGCTAGCTTTGAGTGCAACTTCTGCTTGCTTGCGATCGCTAACGTCTTGGATGTAAGCCGACAAACCAGAATCGGAAGGATAACAGCGCACCTTCAACCACTTATTCCATAACGGCACGAATTCTTCACACTCGACCGTTACTTTTTCTGCTAATGCTTGGGCAGCCATTTTGTAACACTGTAAATCGACAGCCCAGGGAAATACATCCCAAACATTTTTACCTATCAGTTCCGCTTGTGACTTGCCGAAAAGCTCAAGAGAGTGGTGGTTGACATAGGTGAAGTTCCCCTGTAAATCGACCGCTATAAAAGCATCGGTAATGCTTTCGAGAATGTTAGTAATTCGATCGTTTGCCGATTGCAGCGCTTTCGCTGTCTCTTCTGCTTGCTTGCGAGCCGCTTGTTCGCAGAACAAAGCAGCAGCGCGTTCTTGTTCTGCCTGTTGTCGATCGCTAATATCGATGTAAGAACCGATGTAACCTGCAAAAGTGCGATCGGGCCTGTACCGGGGTACGCCCGTACCCAAAACCCAGCGATATTCCCCGTCATAGCGCCTCAAGCGGCATTCTAGCCGGTACTCGCAGCGGGCGTCGAAGGCTTTTTGGTAAATATCCAGACATTGTGGCAAGTCATCGGGGTGCAAGTTTTCCATCCAACCCCTGCCCATTTCTTGCGCCAAAGTTCTACCCGTAAACTCCAGCCAAACTTTGTTAAAGTAATCGCCAAGTTGGTCAGTGTCCGAAATCCAAATCATTACCGGCGCGGTATCTGCCATAATCCGAAATCTCGCTTCGCTCTCCTGCTGCTGTGCTTCGGCTTGCTTGCGATCGCTCCGTTCTTGAACTTCCCGCAGGGCCCGCTGAATCGACGGCACCAAGCGTAGCAAACGGCGTTTTAGAACGTAATCAGTAGCGCCGCTTTTGAGAGTTTCGATCGCCACTTCCTCGCCCAAAGTACCCGATACAAAAATAAACGGCACTCCCGGACAAGTAGCGCGGGCGATTGAGAGCGCCACTATCCCGTTAAAACAAGGCAGCATATAATCTGCCAAAATAATGTCACAACACTGTTCTTCCAGTGCTGCTACAAACTCTTCCCGAGTTTCCACGCACCGCAGAGAAAATTCCAGCCCGCCATCAACTAGATAAGCCTCGATCAGTTCGGCATCCAGCGGACTGTCTTCTACTAAGAGAATATTGAGCGTTTTCACAAAAATTCCTTAATATGTTTTACTTAAATTTTTACTCAAAATCCATTGCATACTTCCATTATTTACTTAATTTCGATCGCCGCTATCAAAAAAATATAAAAAATTGCTCCGCTTTCTGCTTAAACCTCTGCCCCGGTTTGCGGGTGCATCGCGAACTCCGATAAAAAAAACTATCTTTTTGGGTCTTGGAGGCACAAAAATTCGGTTAAGAGTCAAAATAACAGGTTGTGAGCGATCGGCGTTAATGCCGAAACCGGGTTTTTGACCTTATTTGCGTCCACAACTATTTATCAAAAATTTGGGTTTTAAACCCTGTCCTTCTAGCAATAGTCCGGACAGTTTTCAATCACCAACGGTAGAATGAGGGTTCCAGCTTCCTCAGCAGGTGAAATCTTAACGGTAGAATGCGGGTTTCTGTCGCGGCCCAAAAAACTGTCCGGAGTATTGTCTAGGACAGCTTTAATTTCTTAAAACTTTTTTCAAAAAGTCCGATAAGTTCCGATATCTGGGGTATAGTATAAAAGTCAAGGTCAAATTCCTTTGCCCGAAGTGAAACAGGACATGAGACACACTTTTAGGCATAAACCGGGGGACGCAGAGCAGCGAAAACTCTTTAAACAGCTAGAGGCTGAATTCAGTAAGTCTTAAACCAGTCAAAACAAACTATTTTTAGGATTGTTAAGTAGGGTAGGGCATACCCAAACTCTAGATAAATATTCTAGTACGCTTTTGGAGACAGACCCGCTGGGGTGGCTGCGAATCAGGCTCGTTAATTGGTAGGATTCTACGGTTGAAAAGTCGGAGTATTGCCGAAAGGACGCAACACTTAAAGGTTAGTCGCTGAATTAAGAATCCCCGTACCTTGATAGTCGGGGAGTGTCAAGTATCCAATGCAGGGAAACACAGGCATCTATCCCAAGATGGAGCTTTGCGAACTCGCTCTAATTCAGAAACTCGGTTTCCTAAAAAAACCGGGTTTTTCAGCACAACAGACAATTTAAATGGGTTAGTCTTGGACGCGCAAAAATCCGGTTTCTACGCAACATACTTAACCGTACCCTTACGGTAGCTAAGTATGTATTTGCGGTCAAGATTTGTCCATCTAATTTTCAATAACAGGCTAAGGAATGAGAATTAAATAACTTACACTCTTGAAAGTGGGGAGTAGGGGTTGGGCGGGAAAGCCCGCCCTTTTTGGACGGGCGGGACGCCCATCCCACAATAACAATTAAAATTGTAAGTTATTTAATTCGCGATCCTAAGCGATCGACACAATACTAGCTCGATCGTAAGGCAATCTGTTAGTCGGCAAAACCTCCAGATTAATTTGCAGCGAATCCAAAACCTGATTTTCGGCCAGAAGCTTTTGCGTCAAACTCTTATTAATAATTTCCCAGAAATCCGTTTCATTTGGGTAATTAGTTAAGAAATTGTCGATGCTTTTATAAATCGGCACAAAGTCTGGATATTCATCCTGCGTAATTCCTGGTTTGTACTGATATTTAACATCAATATTGAGGTTATTCAAACCCTGGTGATCTATGGAGTAATTAGGAATATTGAAATCCCACGCTTCGCCTAATTTACCATCTTGAGTGCGAGTCACCGTACTGCTGCGATCGTAAGGCAATCGATTCGTCGGTAAAACATCCAAATTAACCGTTACAGACGAAATTTCCGGATTGTCTGCAAGCACTTTTTCAGTCAAATTTTTGTTAACAATTTCCCAAAAATCAGTTTCGTTCGGGTAGTTAACTAAAAGATTGTCAATGCTCTTGTAAATCGGCACAAAATCAGGATACTGAGAATTTTGAATCCCATCTTTGTACTGATAATTTACATCAATATTTAGGTTGTTTAACCCTTGATGATTAATTGGGTAATTTGCCAGTGTAAAATTCCATTTCTGCGTCAGTTGAGCATCGGAAGGAAAGAAAGCAATTCCTACTGGACGCTTTAGCTTGCTGTCGGGAGGGACAAAAATAGAACTGTTACTCGATCCAGGATTTCCCGATATTGGCAGCGGTTCGCCAGTCTTGCCACTGTACCGCAAAACAGCGCCGGCACCGTTAGCATTGGCGCGGTTGTCAAAGCCAACTGCAAACAAATTGCCGATCGGCGAAAATGCCAAACTACCCACATAATTGCTACTGGGCGAAGTATCAGTATAATTGGTAGATAAAACCTTGACCAATTCCCCACTTGTTAAATTGTAGCGCCTGATATCGTTAGCAAAATCGCTGACATAAAGGTCGCCGTCAGCGGGCCCGATTGCCATTCCCAAAAGACTTGCAAATCCCTGACTCCGAGGCGAAGGATCGGGCGAAGCAAAGATACTTGACTGCCGGGTTTGCGGGTTGTAACGCAGCACCTGACTGGGGAAACTTGCGCTAAAATCTGGTTGACCATTGCTCGCAACACTCCCCTGCGTTGTCACGTACAAATTGCCGTCAGGAGCAAACAGTAAACCGTTCGGGCCATTCAATCCTCCCGCTTGCTGATTCCCCGAAGCAAATACATCAATAAACTGTCCTGTTTTGCCGTTATATCGGAGAATTTGGTCGCTCAAAAAACTGCTGGCATAAAAATTATCATCAGGGCCAAAAGCTAAACCGTAAGGGCGAAACAATCCGCCAGTTTCATCGGCCGCCGTGTTCGGATTATCAGCGACAAACTTGTCAATAAATGCGCCAGTAATTCCGTCATACCGCAATACCGCAGATGCTGTCGCTTCTCCCGAATTTCCTGGCTTGTCGCCGCTAGCAACGTAAATGTCCGACTTACCATCGCCATTGCCATCTGGCCCAAAAACGATCGTATCTGGATTGGACAAACCGCCGCTTCCCGGTGGAATAAATTCGCCTAGAAAATTGCCGGTATTGCCGTCAAACCGAAGTACATTATTTCCCCTGGTATTGCCAACGAGGAAAGTTCCTTGAGGATTGCTGGGTTGAGTGCGAGTAACTTTGCTGGTGCGGTTGTAGGGCAAGCTTTGGCTTGGCAAAACGTTGAAATCGATCTTAATTGCCGCCAAGGCAGGATTTTCGTTGAGGATATTTTGAGTCAAGTTGTTATTGACAATTTCCCAAAAATCTGTTTCGTTCGGATACTCGGTTAAAAACTTATCAATGGTTTTATAAATTGGCACAAAATCGGGATATTCTTGTTGGGTAATTCCTGGCTTGTACTGGTAATTGACATCGAGATTGAGCTTGTTCAATCCTTGGTGATTTATTGCGTAGTCTTTGACTGAAAAATTCCAATCTTCTGTGATTTTGCCCGATTGACTGCGGAAAACTGTACTGGCGCGATCGTAGGGCAATATCTCCGTTGGCAAAACTTCAAGTTGTATCGTAACATCTGTGAGTACCGAATTTTCATTGAGTACCTTTTGCGTCAAATTTTTGTTAAGAATTTCCCAAAAATCTGTTTCGTTTGGGTAGTTAACTAAGAAGTTATCAATACTTTGGTATATTGGCACAAAATCGGGATATTCGTTCGGGGTAATTCCCGGTTTTAAGTCGTAACCAACTTTGATATTTAGGGTGTTTAAACCTTGGTGGTCGATGGTATAATCTTTAAAGTCAAAAGCCCATTTTTCTGAAGGTATTAGGGAAGAAGTTTGGGATTGCGCGAGTTCTGGCCCGCCATCACGATCGCCCACAGCATCACCAACAGCAAAATCCATCCCTGTCAGTTCGTCTCTCTGAACTTGACTGGAGACATCGGTCTGGGATTTTAGACTGCTATCAAATTTAAGATTGTCGTCTCCTGACGATTGGAGGCTGAAATCGGTGAAGGGCTCAAAAAGGTCGTGAAGCGAAGCTATCCCGAAGGGAATCGCACTATTAGTCGCAGCAGCAGCCAAATCTGGTTTTTGAGTGAAATCGTAGCTGGTATCAAATAAAACATTGGTATCGCCGACGGCAATTTGGCTGCTTTGATTTAAGCGATCGAACTTACTGCCAAATAAGTCTAGTATTTCCGCTGAAACACTCGCAACATTTCGCTGAATAGGGTTTTCTTCAAACAGTCCTGCTGTCTTAAACATAAGCTATTTTTTGGGTACTCCCGCCACAGAAAATCAATTTCCGTATATTTTACGATTTTTCAAAGTATAGTCACACAGTCTAAGAAGTAAGCTGTGTTGCATCTAGATTGCCTATGGTATTAGAGAGGGAGAGGGGGAGAAGGGGAGAGGGGGAGAGGATTTGACGATTTTTGCTCGGGACTCGAAATATACAATTTAAATGCACAACAGCTTACCTTATTTTTTACAAAAATTAAACCTAAAATCTGTCACCTTTCTCAATCACAGCCCTTTCGGCTTGTTCCACAAAAATTTGATTTTCCCGCCAGGGGTGGGCGCGATCGCGGTACGATCGCCACGGATCTTGTTCTAAGCTGTTCTGCATTTATTAAACTGCATATTTCAATGCCGTATTCCCCAGCCGTCAACTCCTCTCCCCCTCTCCCCCTCGAACATAATAGACAATCTAGGATGGTGCAGCAGAGACGCCCACCCTAAAAACTCATGTGTGGAAGAAGCCCAAAAGCCCTTTACAGGAAACGCCCCGACTCCCGCAGCCTCAACGCTGCTGTGAGCTTATTGGTTAAGTCCGAGCTAAATTGTCTTAAAATATACAATAGGGTAAAATGTTTCAGGGATCGCGCATATTAAAGACAGCCACTAATTTGCAATAATTCTTTACAATACAAGTACAGCAGTGCGAGTGACTACCACCTAACTCTTCCCTAAAGAAAGGGCGCCCAAAGATCGGATAGAAGACAATAAAAATGGTGACTTTCACTCTTCGCCCGTGCAGTTTCTTTAGTCTCAGGTTTGTTCACGTTATTTGCAGCCAGTTACGAGGAGATTTGACCCGCCGTGCTCCAACGCATCAAACAAGACTTAAAAAACGACCTAATCGCAGGTCTGCTGGTAGTGATCCCCTTAGCTACCACCATCTGGCTGACAATCACCGTCGCCAGTTGGGTCATCAATTTTCTCACCAAAATTCCCAAGCAGATCAACCCTTTTGACGGACTCAACCCGCTTTTGGTAAATCTGCTGAATCTCTTAGTAGGGCTGGCTGTACCCCTGCTGAGCATTACAATCATCGGTTTGATGGCCCGCAATATCTTTGGGAGATGGTTGCTAGACTTGGGCGAACGCCTGTTGCAGGCAATTCCGCTAGCGGGTTCGGTTTACAAAACCCTTAAACAACTGCTGGGAACTATCCTCAAGTCCAATGACAAGTTTCGCCGGGTGGTGTTAGTAGAGTATCCCCGGCGGGGAATCTGGACTTTGGCATTTGTGACCGGTACGATCGAGAGTAACGATATTCCGCCTCATTTGTCCGGCGAAAGCCCGATCGGCATTTTCATCCCCACCACTCCCAATCCCACCACCGGATGGTACGCTATAGTCCCGGAGGCAGATGTAGTCACTTTGTCAATGTCGATCGAAGATGCCTTTAAAGTCATCATCTCAGGCGGCATCGTCAACCCCAGCAACTCAGTTGCAGTCTCCAGCGATAAACCCCCAGGAAAAACACTCGAACCCTTGAGATCCGAATCAAGATACCAGCCTGTCCCAGTCGAAGAAGATTGAACCAAGATAGGACGTACGGTTGAAACCGCGCCTAGAAAAACGTAATTTCAACGGCCTTTGTCTTCAACCCACGGAGGTGGGTGAGAGTTTGACGCTTACGCGGTTTCAACCGCCTTTGTCTTCTCCAAAACCTGCCCACAAACAATCATGACCGAGGGCAGGTTTTTTGCTAAGATCAGACGGCGGTTGAAACCGCGCCTAGACAAACGATGTCCGCCTCCGCGGACTAAAGAAAGATCGCGTAACGTCAACCTTCCGATCTTCAACCCGCGGAGGCGGGTTTTGTCTGTGTAGATGCGGTTTCAACCGCCCAGTCTTGTCTTTCTTAGCAATCTCAACAATTCCTAAATTCCTAAATTCCCAATTCCTATCTAAAAACTATGAAAAAAGCCCGCGAAACAGCACGCGAACTCGCACTCCTCGGCATCAGCCAACTGCCGGCGAATCCAGAACTCTTAGAAGCCAAGAAACTCCAAGATGTCGTCCTCGCCGCCATCCGCACCCTGACAGCAGAAGTTCAAGAAGCCCTAGAAGCAGCAGCCTCCGAAGTGCAGCGGGGTAGCGACAAACTGCTTGCCAGCGAAATCCGCGCCGCCGATATCCAAAGTGCTAGAACAATGGTGCGCGAAGCAGTCGAACTCACCCAAACCGCCATCAACCGTCTCGGTTCAGCAATGGAGTTTCCAGAACTGATCCAGCTAGCCAACCAGCAAGATGTCCGCACCTATGCTTTGCAAATCCTGACGAAAGTCAGCGCCAACCGTGTTCAAATTGACGAATTGCTCTCGGAAGCGCTTGTAGACTGGCAAATAGAACGGTTGGCTCGGATCGATCGAGATATCATGAGAATCGCGATCGCCGAAATCCTATATCTCGGCTTAGCCGAACAAGTCAGCGTCAGCGAAGCCGTCCAACTCGCAAAACGCTACAGCGGCGACGAAGGACATCGCTTCATCAACGGAGTCCTCCGCCGAGTAGTCGATAAAATCAATGCAGAAGCTGTTACTCAGTAGTCAGTAGTCAGTAGTCAGTAGTCAGTAGTCATTAGTCAGTAGTCATTAGTCAGTAGTCATTGGTCATTAGTCATTGGTCATTAGTCAGCAGTCAGCAGTCATTGGTCATTAGTGATTGGCAATCCGCAATCGGCTCTACACTAAGGACTGAGGACTAATGACTAATAACTATTCTCTATTCCCCATAAACTATGGTATTTAATTGGTTTCGTCGCCAGTACAGCGAAAGCGAATCTTCGGAAAAAGAAACACCCGAACAGCCCCAAGATGAGCAAGCCAAATCCGCACCGGTTGAGCCTCCAACAGATGCAGCAGCCGACCAAAACTCGGACGCTGTAGCCGAAGATTATCTCAATTGGGCAAAAGCGGCTTACAAAAATATTCAAAAACAGCAGAAACCTGAAGCAGAAGTTGCTGAAAAAGCAGAGCCCGAGGTTGCAGCTACCGAAACAGAAGTTGCAGAAGTTGCAGGACCGGCGACTGTTGAAGCAACCGGTACGATCGAACTTGAACCGGCACCCACAGCGCCAACTGTTGCAGAAGTTCCAGAAGTTGCAGAAGCTCCAGTGCTTGAAGCTACCGATGCGACGGAACTCGATGCAGCCAACCCAGTAGAAATTCCAGAAACTCTGCAACCAACAGCCGGGGCGATCGACATTGCACCTATTGCTCGACAATTAGAAGTTACAGCAGAAAATATAGAAATTGCCGAACCTGCAACTGAGGTTGTAGAAACCGAATCACTCGCATCCGAAGGCCGAGCAGACGAATCCCTGCCGTTTTGGGCCAGAGCTCAGGCCGATCGAATGGAGCGCATCGAACGCCTCAAAGAAACGGCAATTGAAGAACCCGAAGTAATTGCAGCCGCCGCCGAGAGAGCAGCAATTATCGAAGAAATTCCCGGTTTCGCCTTTGACGAAGGCTTCCTTTGGTCATCAGAAATCTTAGCCAGTCAAGGCCGCCGGCCAGACCAAGTATCCGTCGAAGAAATCACTTGGCTGCAAAAACTGCGGAAAGGCTTAGAAAGAACGCGCCGCAGCTTAATTAATCAACTAAAGGCGATCGTCGGTCAAGGCCCCCTCAATCAAGACGCAGTAGCCGAAATTGAGACTTTGCTGCTGCAAGCCGATGTCGGAGTCGCAGCCACCGACATCATTATCAACCGCCTCCAAGAAAGACTCAAACAAGAAGTGCTGCCGCCAGAACAAGCTCTAGCCTTCCTCAAAAGCATCCTGCGCGACATTCTCGACGCTCCGACTGCCGCAACCGCCGCCGGCAATCCCGCCTACAGCCTGACATTTGCCCCGGAAAAAGACACCTTCAACATCTGGTTGATCGTAGGAGTCAACGGTGCGGGCAAAACTACGACGATCGGCAAACTGGCCCACATAGCCCAAAAATCCGGCTACAAAACCCTAATTGCCGCCGCCGACACTTTCCGCGCCGCCGCCGTCGAACAAGTGAAAGTTTGGGGAGCCCGCAGCGGCGTCGAAATTATTGCCAACCCCGGACAAAATACCGATCCGGCTGCTGTCGTGTTTGATGCGATCGCAGCCGCAGGCGCCCGAGGCACAGAACTGCTGATCGTAGACACCGCAGGCCGATTGCAAAACAAAAAAAATCTGATGGACGAATTAAGTAAAATCCGTCGCATTGTAGATAAAAAAGCCCCAGGCGCTACCGTAGAATCTCTACTGGTCTTGGACGCAACACTCGGTCAAAATGGTTTGCGACAGGCAGAAGTTTTCGCAGAATCTGCAAAATTAAGCGGAGTAGTATTGACAAAACTCGACGGTTCTGCTAAAGGTGGTGTTGCCCTAGCGGTAGTGCAGCAGCTTGGTCTGCCCATCCGGTTTATTGGAGTCGGGGAAAGCATCGAAGATTTGCGCCCGTTTTCTAGTTATGAATTTGTTGAAGCCCTGCTCGATTTTAGATTTTAGATTTTAGATTTTAGATGGATGAGGTATCTGTAGCCGTCCCGATTTTGGGAGGCGGATACAGAGCTTCAAAGTCTCAAATCCTTAACCTCAAACTAGCATCGCAGCAAACTACTAAAGAGAAAAAAACCGGGTTTCTGCTCGCTGGTGTTTAATATCGTTTCCCGTTGCATCGGTCTATTGTTCAAACAGTCAACAGTCAACAGTCAACAGTCACTGACGGTGCAACCGGAATTGATATAACTCCTCAATCAATCCTCTTCCTTCTAAGATCGAAAATCACAAATCTAAAATGACTGCTGTGCCTTTGCCTCGCCCCTCACCTCAACCTGCTGACCGCCCGACGGGTCGCAATTCCACGGACGCGACGCCAGTATTTGCCCTCAAAGAACTGGTGGCGCGCTTGCACCGATACCAGCACAACGTTCAAGATATGTTGGGTTCGCTCTCGTTTGCCCTGCGCAGTTTTAACAATCTCAACCAATTTTTGGAGTTGGTGCCTTTGGTGGCGACTCGCATTACCGACGCTGACGGGGGAGCTCTAGTGCTGTTCAAACCCAACGGTCAAGTCAGGTTCCAGCAGTTGCACTGTCAGGAAGGACGGCAGTGCCAAGATATGCGAAAAGCGCTAGAAATAGCCACCAGGCAAGCTACAGCAGGTGCGGGCGCGGCAGCAGAATCTTTTTCCGAAACCTCTGGACAAACCTCTAGTCTCGACCTGCAAGTCAGTCGTTATTTGGGCCCGGATGTTCATTTGTTTGGGGCGCCAATTTTAGTCAACAATTTGGAACGCGGACGGCTTTATGTTTTTAGCAGTGACCCGCAATATTTGTGGACTCCCAGCAGACAGAAATTAGTTCGGTTGGTGGCGGATCAAACCGCCGTGGCGATTTCTAAAGATGAACTTACTGTTAAGTTGGCTGAAAAAGAACGCTTAGACAGAGAGTTAGAAATCGGGGCGGAAATTCAATTGCGGCTGCAACCCCGCAGTTGTCCGAAAATTCCCGGTCTTGACGTGGCCGCCCGCTGCCAAACTGCTAGCAGGGTCGGCGGAGATTATTATGATTTTATTCCCGCTGACTATGACCCGATCGGCAAGGATGATGAGGGGGAACACCCCCCATCCCTGATGAAAAATCTTAAGTCCAAAATCGACAAGGGTCGCTGGAGCATCGTGATAGGCGATGTGATGGGCAAAGGAGTGCCGGCTGGCCTGCTGATGACGATGACGCGGGGTATGCTGCGGGCGGAGGTTTTGAACCGTCACTCGCCTTCGAGAATTTTGCAACATTTAAACCGGGTAATGCACGCGGATTTGGAAAATTCCCACCGCTTTGTGACTCTATTTTATTCGGAGTATGACCCGAAAACTCGCGTTTTGTCTTACAGTAATGCTGCTCACAACCCGCCTTTGCTGTGGCAAGCTGCAACTAATTCGATTCTTCGGCTGGATACTTTGGAGGGAATGTTAATTGGTCTGGATGCTGATTCGCACTACCAAGAAGCTCAAATGCAATTGCAGCCAGGAGATATTATTATTTATTACACAGACGGATTTACTGATGCTGCTAATCAAAGGGGCGATCGGTTTGATGAGGATAATTTGATCTCGGCTTTTCAGTGGGCCTGTCAAAACTATCAGCAGTCTGAAGAAATTTTGGATTATTTGTTCGATCGCGTTCACCAGTTTATCGGCATAGGCAACCGCAATGAAGATGACATGACTCTGGTTGTACTTAGGGTAACACCTTTAGCAGGAGAAAATCACCATGATAGTTAATTTAATCCCGGAAATTACTGCTGGATTAACCAGCTCGATTAATTGGAACGATGTCTCTCATTTGTTAGTTTTGAAATCTCATTTGAGTACGGTGCTCTTAGGTCAAAGCTCGGATTCATACGAAATTTTTACAAATATCCAGAAAGCTTGGAACAATTTTGTTTCGACTGGTCAAATAGGAGCTTTTTTTATAGGTATTTTTGTTGGCTGGTTCATTAAAGGGATTATTCCTTAGATTTATTGTGGAAGAAGGTATCGGGAACGGATTTTAAAAATTTGTAGCCCAAACTTCACTTCTTTCTGATGCAGCAAAAGTTTCACAATTTTGTAGTCAAGACTTCAGTTTTTTCGGGTCAACAGATGTATATAGGGCTTGCTGAAAAAGTAAGAAAACAGCATTTAGAAAGATGAATGAACTCGCGAATCCCTTGATACTATAAGCTT
>NZ_JAUBWA010000010.1:0-4094 GCF_036702825.1 Microcoleus sp. A003_D6
TAAGTTTCCCACGATCCAGATCAATGTCAATACTACCCTTGACAATTTCCCTTTTTCCTTAACTTGTCACCAATGCTTCTGTGGGGTCAGAAATTACTACGTGACCAAAGGTAGAATTGGTCAGGGATCGTCTTGCTGCTTCTTTGATAAATTCCTGAGAACCAGGGGTGAATTTCTCCATTCCCAGCACGCTGAAAATGGCAACTTCACCTTGATAATTGCCGCCGTCGTGCAGCCAGTCAAAGCCAACTTGTCCCGTGGAATCTGTAGCAAAAAAGCCGGAGTCTACCCCTAAACCTGTCAGCGGGTCAACTTTGCCGTCTGGGGTTAAACTAACTTGATAATTTGTATCGCGGGAGGGTGCGGAAATTTTGAGCGCATAATTGGTTGCGCCCAAATTATCGATGCTAAATGTTCCTGAATTTGTGCCGTTGGTTTCGATGTCTTTGACGACTTTTCCCTGACTGTCGAGAAGCTGCATCCCGACAATGGAACTAAATCCTTCAGCCGTAACTCGAAAGCTGCCTGTATTCAGCCGATTAAAACGATAGGTGTCTGTGGGGTCAGTTTTACCTGCGAAGTCGATGGAGAAATAGTTGTCGTTGAGATTGCCGATCGATATATTAGACATGATGCACCTTGATTAATAAAATTCTATGGAAAAAATCAGCCGACACAGCCAAGCAATTGCCGCAAACCCGCGTAACGACACGCGAATTCAATTTAATTAGCAAAAGGTTAGAAAATCGTTAAACTCGCTTAACTTTCCGCCGCTATTTATCTATCAGAAGTGCGCCGGAGTTTTTATGCGTTTTGTAATGAAACTTTACACTGAGTGTTTAATAACGAGTAGGAAATGGCACCGTTAGACATTTATTTTCTTCCGGTGAAAGTGTTGCCTGTAACCAGTTTCCATACCTGCAGACAAAAAGACGTAGTTTTTTATACTCCAATAATTCAGTATAATTTCGTCTAATACACAAAAATAATATCAGTTTTTATAAGCCAGCGCATCAGTAATATCTCCGAAAAGTTTAATCCAATTGGATGAATAACTAAGTATATTTATGTATAATAATCCTGAAAAAGGGAGAAGAAGCGATCGCCCGTCCCCTTTTTTCAGGTGCAGAGGTTGGAGACTTTGATACAAAGCAGAGAGACACCGGCTTTCAGGATTAAATCGATTTGAACCTCTTGTGTCAAACTTAAATCATTCGAGTTTCACACCCCTTCCCTGTGGAAAAAGCCCTACAAAAAACTAAAAAATCTCCCCAACAATCATCCCCGCCAATATCACAAACCCCACCCAAACATTTTGGCGAAAAATCTGACCGTAAACAGGATTCGGAATATCAGCATTCCGCAGTTGACTGTACTGCAAAAACCACAAAATCGTCGCCCCAAAAATTGCCATCCAAAAACCCATGTGCAAGTGCAGATTAATTCCCATTGCTGCTAACAAACCGACAGTACCAACAAAGAAAAAACCCACAGCATTAGCGGCATTATCCCCGAAAAAGATAGCGCTGGAATTCACGCCCAAACGCAAATCATCTTCCCGATCGCTCATCGCATACACTGTATCAAATCCCATCGTCCAAAATACGACTGCACCCCACAGCAGCCAAGTCGCTAATTCTAATTCGTCAACGGCGGCGCTCCAACTAATTAAAACGGCAAATCCCCACGCAATTGATAACACTAACTGCGGCACGGGAAAGAATCTTTTTGCTAGCGGGTAGCAGATAATCACCGGTACGGCGGCTACGCACAGCCAAAAACTTAAAGGATTGAGATAAAATGCGAGAATGGCCGCACAAGCAAAGGAAATTAAAGCAACTCCTATTCCAGTTTGCACGGTGAGGGCGCGGGATGCTAGCGGGCGCGATCGCGTTCTTTCTACTTCGGGATCGATATCGCGATCCCACAAGTCGTTGATCACGCATCCAGCCGCACTCGTGGCTAAGGTACCCAATACAATCACGCCCACCAATGCTGCGGGAGGCTTCCCGTCTGCTGCTAAAAAAACGGCCCACAGCGCTGGAATCATTAAAATTAGTCGCCCTGCTGGCTTGTCCCATCTCAAAAGCTTCGCGACGGTTAGCAATGTGGATTCGGTTGGGCGATCGGACTCGGTAAGCATTTTAATTTTAGATTGGAGATTTTTAATATTTTAAGCCGATGGCTCAGTAAATTCATGGAATAATTAAAAATATCTGTCAACCCCGATACACTCCTATGGTTAATTCACTTGCTGCTGCGGAGTCAAATCGCATTATTGCTGCTATTGATATGGGTACTAACTCGTTTCACATGGTGATAGCGCGGATCGATCCGAAATTGCCCGCGTTTACGATTATTGCTAGAGAAAAAGATACGGTTCGGTTGGGCGATTGCGAGGCTAAGACAGGGTGCTTGAAGTCAGAGGTGATGGAAAGGGCGATCGCAACTCTGCGCCGTTTTCAAGATATTGCTAAAACTTTCAATGCTGAACAAATTATCGCTGTTGCTACGAGTGCTGTTAGAGAAGCCCCTAACGGGCGGGATTTTCTCAAACAAGTTGCTGAAGAATTAGACCTGAATGTTAGCTTAATTTCCGGTCAGGAAGAAGCGCGGAGAATTTATCTCGGCGTTCTTTCGGGTATGGAGTTTAACAATGAGTCGCAGGTGATTATTGATATTGGGGGCGGTTCTACTGAGTTGATTTTAGGAGACAGTTCTGAGCCTCGCTGTCTCACCAGTACCAAAATTGGCGCTGTTCGCTTAACAGGAGAATTTGTCAAAACTGACCCGATTAGCAAGGAGGAGTTTGCTTATTTGCAAGCTTATATTCGGATTTCGCTGGAAAGACCGATCGACGAATTGCGATCGCAATTCAAGGCTGGCGAACCTCTGCGCTTGATCGGCACTGCTGGAACCATCGAAACTCTGGCTGCAATTAACGCTCGCGAAAATTTGGGAACAGTGCCGAGTCCCCTAGCCGGATATCAGTTAAGTTTAAAAGATTTGCGCGATTTAGTCAATCGCTTTCGCAAACTTTCTTACTCGGAAAGGCTGGCAATTCCGGGAATGTCGGACAAGCGGGCGGAAATTATTCTGGCCGGTGCTTTGATTTTGCAAGAAGCGATGACACTATTAGGAATGGAATCGCTGACTGTTTGCGATCGCTCTTTACGAGAAGGCGTAATTGTTGACTGGATGCTGACCCACGGTTTAATTGAAAACCGCTTGCGCTATCAAGGTTCAATCCGCCAGCGCAGCATTCACCACATGGCTGACAAATATCAAGTCAATTTAGAACAAAGCGAAAGAACCGCAGCATTTGCGCTCAATTTATTCGACCAAACTCAAGGAATTCTGCACAATTGGGGAACCGAAGAACGCGAGTTGCTGTGGGCGGCCGCGATTCTGCACAACTGCGGTTTATACGTCAGCCATTCGGCGCACCACAAGCATTCTTACTATTTAATTCGCAATGGTGAGTTATTAGGATACACTGAAACAGAGATTGAAGTAATTGCCAACTTGGCTCGCTATCACCGAAAAAACCCTCCGAAAAAGAAGCACGAAAATTTTGTAGTTCTCACGAAAAAATACCGGGAAGTAGTTAGTAAATTGCATCCTTTTCTGCGGTTGGCTGTGGCTTTAGACAGGCGGCAGATTGGCGCAATCTCTGATTTCAAATGCGAACACCGCCCGGAAGTTCGAGAGTTTCACTTGCGGCTGCAACCGCTCAATCCTGGGGACGATTGCGCTCTGGAACTGTGGAGTTTGGATTATAAAAAGCCGTGTTTTGAAGATGAGTATAATCTCAAATTAGTGGCAGCTTTGGAGCCTAATTTTGTTCCAGTTTAAATAGGAAGTGGAGCAACTGTAGGGTGCGTCAGGCGAAAATTATCTGTCTGTAGTCAAAAAAATCAGTCCTGACGCACCCTACAATAACGACAATAACCAACCGTAGGGTGCGTCAGCCGAAGATTATCTGTCTATCGTCAAAACATTCAGTCCTGACGCACCCTACAACAACTAACCGTAGGGTGCGTCAGACGAGGATTATCTGTCTATCGTCAAAACATTCGCTTCTGACGCACCCT
>NZ_JAUBWA010000010.1:4194-5014 GCF_036702825.1 Microcoleus sp. A003_D6
ACAATAACTAACTAACCGTAGGGTGCGTCAGGCGAAAAAATCAGCAATGTCAGAAAACATTCAGTCCTGACGCACCCTACAATAACTAACTAACCGTAGGGTGCGTCAGGCGAAAAAATCAGCAATGTCAGAAAACATTCAGTCCTGACGCACCCGACCATAACTAACGACTACTAACTCAATATTATGTCGAACTACCGGAGAGCCACCATACCCGGAGCAACCTACTTTTTCACCCAAGTTACTTATCAAAGAATTCCTTGGCTGTGCAGCGATCTTGCTCGGGAATCTTTACGAAAATCCCTGCTCCGAGTCCAGCAACTTTACCCTTTTTCAATTGAGGCAATTGTTTTATTGCCAAATCACATACATTGTATTTGGACACTACCAGAGGGTGATAACAATTATGCAACTCGTTGGCGATTCATTAAAACTTTTGTCACACATAAATGCGCTGATAAATTAGGAATACCAGCCGAAATTAGCCAATCTAGACAAAAACGGAAAGAAAGAAATCTTTGGCAGCGAAGATTTTGGGAACATTTAATTAGAGATGAAACAGACTATGCTAATCATTGCAATTATATTCATTACAATCCAGTCAAACATGGTTTATGTCAGTCCCCCAAAGATTGGCAATATTCTAGCTTCCATCGATTTGTTGCCGAAAGCATTTATCCTGAAGATTGGGGAGCAAATGACATCCCATATATTCCGGCAGATATCGGTCACGAGTAGTGAGTCCGTAGGGTGCGTCAGCCGACGATTCTCTGTCTCTCGTTCCAAATTTTTACAACTGACGCACCCTACAATAACTAAC
>NZ_JAUBWA010000010.1:5114-22182 GCF_036702825.1 Microcoleus sp. A003_D6
AACCGTAGGGTGCGTCAGCCGACGATTCTCTGTCTCTCGTTCCAAATTTTTACAACTGACGCACCCTACAATAACTACAATAATCGCCAATTTCAACATAAAATAGACAAATGTCAAATCCCTTACTTTCCCTCAACTACGAACCCGCCCTCGAATCCCTCGGTGGCGACTATTTTGATGAAGTCCCTGCGGCCGATTTCCCGCAGCACATCCTCCGCTTCCGCAACGACCAATTATTGCCCACATTAGGTTTAGACCCCGCACAAGTAACCGACCAACATTTCATCGAAGCATTCGGCGAATTTCACTTTGTCCGTCCCTTTCTCGCACTGCGCTACCACGGCTATCAATTCAACGAATACAACCCGAATTTAGGCGACGGTAGAGGCTTTTTGTACGGCCAAGTTCGCGGCACTGATGGCAGACTTTACGACTTCGGCACTAAAGGTTCCGGCCGCACTCCCTACTCGCGGGGCGGTGACGGTAGACTCACTCTCAAAGGGGGAATTCGCGAAGTTTTAGCCGCCGAAGCTTTGCACCGGTTGGGAGTTCGGACATCTCGCTGTTTTAGTTTAGTTGAAACTGGGGATGCTTTGTGGCGGGGCGACGAACCCTCTCCGACGCGATCGTCCGTAATGGTGCGTTTTAGCCATTCTCACATCCGGTTTGGAACTTTTGAAAGATTGTACTATATCCGCCGCCCGGATTTAACTAAAAAACTTTTAGATTTTGTTATTGAATATTACTATCCAGAACTGCATTTAGCAGCAAGTAATGCTGGTGTTTCTCCTGCTGAAAAATATGCGCTATTTTATGCAGATTTAGTCAAGCGAGTAGCCGAATTGGTCGCTCAGTGGATGGCAGCAGGATTTTGCCACGCAGTGCTGAATACTGATAATATGTCGATTACAGGAGAAAGTTTTGATTACGGGCCTTTTGCTTTTATCCCAACTTACAAGCCGGAATTTACAGCAGCTTATTTCGACCATTACGGTCTTTATTGTTACGGGAATCAACCGTTTATTTGCAAGGGGAATTTAGAGAAGCTCCAGCAACCGCTAGCAGCGGCGATTCCTCAAGCTGATATGGATGCTGCTTTGGCAAAGTTTGGCGATTATTATAATGCAGCTTACCGGCAGTTGATGCTCAATAGATTGGGATTTGAGGATTTGCCAGAGGCTGATGGTGATGAGTTATTGAAGCTGACAATTAAGATGCTGGCGGAGTCTCAAGTTGAGTATCACGATTTCTTTTGGGAATTGCGAAGACTGTTCTCTCGCACTTGGCGAGATGATGCCAGTCAGATTTTTTCTGAGGCGGAACCGGCGGATTTGATAGCACCTTGGCGGCACTTTTATTGTCACGTTTTGCAAAGTTTGTCGGCGGATGATATGGATAAAATGGCGGACAGGTTGCACAGGCACAATCCCGAACAATCGCTTTTGAGACCGACGATTGAGGCTGTTTGGGAACCCATAGCTATTGAGGATAATTGGGAACCGTTTTATGAGTTGGTTAAACGAATTCAAGACCCAGAAAATTGATTGATAATAGCTGGCATTAATAGCGCTCCGGGGCGGGTTAACCAGCAGTTTCTGTTGGTATTAAAGATTAGGGTAAGCCCGCCCCGGAACACTGTGAGATTATAAAAATCTGCCACCTAAGAAATATAACACCGAGAAATCATGACTAATGACTAATGACTAATGACTAATGACTAATGACTGATGACTGATGACTAATGACTGATGACTGATGACTGATGACTAATGACTGATGACTAATGACTAATGACTACTTGAGCTTTTCAATCTCAAATTGTGCATCTTTGTAACCGCCGGTAAGTCCTTGATCGAGAAACATTTTGCCCGCTTTTTCAAAATCGCTAATTGCTCCGGCTTTGTCTCCCAATGAGCGCCTAACTATTCCTCTACCGTAGTAAGCTGCTGCATAATTTGGATTCAGCCGAATGGCTTGCACGTAATCGGCGATCGCACTGTTATAATTATTTAACTGCTGGTAAACCTTAGCCCGATTTGCGTAAGCTTCAGCATCGTTGGGATTGAACCCGATGGCTGCGGTAAAATCGGCGATCGCCCCCTGTGCATCTCCCCCTCCGCTGCGAGCTAAACCGCGATTGCTCAAAGCATTATAATCATTCGGATTTACTGTCACCGCTTGAGTGCAATCGGCAATTGCTTTCGGATAATCCTTCAAATTTAAATAAGCAATGCAGCGATTGTTGTAAGGAACCCCATCCTCATCGCTCAGCTCTATTGCTTGAGTGCAATCGTCAATCGCCGCTTGATGCGCTCCCAAATTCAACTGCGTGCTGCAACGATTAGCGTAAGCATCTCCACTCTTGGGATCGATCGCAATTACCTGAGAATAATCCGCCAAAGCTCCCTGATAATCTCCTAGGTGAAAGCGAGCTCTCCCCCGACTGTAGAAAGCCTCAACATTCTTAGCATCGAGTTTAATTGCTTCAGTATAATCTCCAATCGCCCCTTGCAAATCTGCGCTCGCAGCGCGAGCCAACCCCCGCGAATGATAAGCTTTAACAAAGTTTGGCTGCAACCGAATTACTTCGTTAAAATCCCCAATTGCCGTCTTGTAATCTTGCAGTTCTAAATAAGCAACTCCTCTTTCATAATATGTATCAGCATCGTTGGGCTGGAGATTCAACACCTGAGTGTAATCCTCAATCGCCCCGCGCTTGTCGTTAAAATCGTGACGGGCTAGCCCCCGGTTAAAATAAGCCTGAAAATATTTAGGATTGAGAGCAATCGTCTGAGAATAATCGGCAATTGCTTCTTGATACTTTTTTAGATCGTAATTAGCATTACCCCGCTGATAAAAACTCTCAGCATTGTTAGGATTTAATTGAATTGACTTATTAAAAGCCTGCAAAGCTGCCTCCGCATCTTGATTGCGAGACTTTTCCACTCCCTGTTCGTAATATTCCTTAGCTTTAATCGGATTCGGGCGGCTCCAATAACTCAACAGAAATACCACAGCTATCGCCGCCCCGAAGCCAGCCAAAATCAGCCACCAAAACCGAGTTCCCAAACGTGACGAAAAACTATCAAAAGACACTAATCTCGGAGAAATATTTTTCTTGTGAGCCGTATTCCCCGGCTCTTGGCGGTGCGTCAGCTTGCTGAGAGCGGCCAAAACGTCCTCAGCCGATTGATAGCGTTTGCCAAATTGGTGACAGACCATTTTATCAATGATATTTGCCAATCCCAGAGAACATTGAGATCGGTTGCGCCAAACAATTTCCCCGGTGTGAGAAGGACTCGGATCTTGCAATTTGGGCAAATCGGTACCGGGTAAACCCGTGATAGCTTGAATTGCCATCATCCCTACGGCATAGAGATCGCTGCTAAATTGGGGGTTGCCTTGAAATTGCTCGATCGGCATATAAGCCGGAGTCCCCGTCGCAATGGTGCGCGGAAATTCTGTATCGTAGTCGGTGACGTGACTCGCAACTTCTTTAACTGAACCGAAGTCAATTAAAACTAATTTTTTGTCTGGTTTGCGGCGGATCAAGTTGGAGGGATTAACGTCGCGGTGAATCACTCCCTGAGAGTGTACGAAGGCGAGAAGTTGTAAGATTTCTTCCAACAACGACAGCACTCGTTCTTCAGGCCAAGGTTTACCGGCGACAATTTCCCGATTTAGCGCGTGTCCAGGCACAAACTCTTCTACCAGGTAAAATTGATTGCTTTCTTCAAAATAAGCGAGTAAAAATGGAATTTGCTCGTGTTTTCCCAGCTTTTCTAATATTTCTGCTTCTTGTTTAAATAAGCGGTAAGCTGTTTTGAGAACTGTGGAAGTGTTGCTAGGAGGGCGAAGTTGTTTGACTACACATTGAGGGTGGCCCGGGCGGCGAGTATCGACAGCTAAATAAGTTTGTCCGAAAGCTCCCGAACTGAGAATTTGCACTACGCGATAACGCCTATCTAAAAGTTGACCAACCATATTCATATCGATATTTGATAAGTGGTAATTGTGATTTGGAAATTGGGAATTTATCGCGGGTAATTGGTAATTGGGAGTTGGTGATTGGGAATTAGGAGTTGGTAATTTTCCCTTTTTCTTTTTTTCTGCTTCATTCTTCATTCTACATTTTTCCTGATGACTGATGATTGATGACTGATAATTGATGACTGATGACTGATGACTGATAATTGATGACTAATGACTAATGACTAATGACTAATGACTAATGACTGCTGACTACTGACAACTGACTAAGAGTTTATTTAGGGTCGTTGATTTGTGCTTGTGCGTTTTGGAAACCGTCGGCTCTTCCTTGTTCTAGAAACAGCGTTGCAGCTTTCTGAAAATCCTCGATCGCCCCAGCCCGATCTTTGAGTTGGCGGCGGACGAGGCCCCGGCTGTAAAAAGCAGTAGCATTGTTGGGGTTGAGCCGCAGCGATTGAGCGAAATCCTCAACGGCTAAAGGGTAATTTTTTTGTTCTGAGTACAGGCTACCGCGATTGCTGTAAGCTACGGCATCGCTGGGATTGAGCCCAATTGCTCTGGTAAAATCTTCCACAGCGCCGAGTTTGTCTCCCGAAGCCGATCGAGCTAATCCTCGATTGCTGTATGCTTTGGGATTGTTGCCGTTGAGTCCGATCGCCAAACTGCAATCTTCAGCGGCCTTTTGAAATTGTTTTAAATTCAAAAAAGCAATGCAGCGGTTGTTGTAAGCTGCTTCATCCTTGGGATCGAGATTAATTGCTTGGGTGCAATCTTCAATCGCTTTGTCGTAGGTGGCCAAATTTAAGTAAGCGCTGCACCGATTGGTATAAGCATCAGCTTGTTTTGGTTCCAATTCGATCGCCTTACTATAATCTTCCATCGCACCTTGGTAATCTGCCAGATTAAAGCGCGATCGACCGCGACTGTAGTAAACGCTAGCTTGTTTGGGACTAATTTGAATCGCTTGGGTAAAATCTGCCATTGCTCCAGTTTTGTCGCCAGAGGCCGATCGAGCTAAACCCCGATTGCTGTAAGCGGTAGCATCGTTGGGATTGAGCCGAATTGCTTGAGTGTAGTCAGAAATTGCCGTGCGGTAGTCGGCCAAATCGTAGTAGGCTAAACCCCGCTGGTAGTATGCCTCACCGTCGCTGGGATTGAGCCGCACCACTTGGGTGAAATCTTCCACGGCCCCGGGCTTGTCGCCGGTGTCGCGGCGGGCCAGACCTCGATTGTAGATGGCTTTGGTGTGGCTGGGATTGACTTTAATTGCTTGCGTGTAATCCTGTATTGCTTGCTCGGTGGCGCCCATGTCGTAGCGAGTATTGGCTCGCTTGTAGTAAGTTTCCGCATCGCTGGGATTCATGGCGATCGCGCTGGTATAATCGGCGATCGCACCTGTTTTGTCGCCTTGCTGCGCTTTTGCAACGCCGCGGGCTAACAATTCTTTTGCCCTCGCCGGGGTTTGACTCTGCCACAAGTAAATTATGAGTGCTGTCAAGATTAAAGCCGAGGCTGTTGCAGCCATCAGCAGCAGTCTGGTTTGGCGGTGTCTCGGCGGTTTACTCATAGCGTCCGTGATGATTGTGGCTGGCGGCGGCTCAACCTCCCATTTTACGGCGATTTGTTTGAGGTCTGCCAAAACTTCGGCGGCTTCCTGATAGCGTTCCTCGCAGTCTGGGCGCACCATTAGATCGATAATATCTGCTAGGGCAGGCGAACAAGTTGCCCGGTTTCGCCAGGGAATTTCGCTTTTGTTGTTTTTTAAGGCACTCAGTTCGTTGGGTGAGAGTCCCGTCACGGCAAGCTGGGCGATCGTACCTAGAGCGTAGATGTCGCTATTGTAGCGGGGGTTGCCCGTCGATTGCTCGATCGGCACGTATAACTCCTGGCCCGCCAAATCCTGTTTTTTTGCCTCATACCGTTTAACAGAGTTCGGGGAGGTTTGCGCCAACAAATGACAATTAGCGACTTCCGGGTTAATTTCTTTGTCTAAGCTAAAGTCAACCAACACAAAGAAGCCGTCTGACTCGCGCCGGATAGCTCTATCTGGTTGAATTCTGCGGTGAATGAAACCCTTATAGTGTATGAACACCAAAATTTCTAATATTTCTGATAGCAGAGCAATTACCTTGTCTTCAGGCCAAGGTTCACCGGGTATTAGTTCTTGACTTAAAGGTGAGCCGGCAATAAATTCTTCAATTAAGTATAAACTTTGATTTTCCTCGAAATACGCCAATAATTCGGGGATTTTGTCATGTTTTCCCAAGCTCTCAATTATTTCTGCGTTTCTTTGAAATATAACTTTGACTAATTCAGGAGTTTGCGAACTTGTGCCGGGAAGCCGCATTTCTCTAACCGTGCATTGCGGATACCCGGGACGGTGAGTATCTGCTGCTAGATAAGTTTTTTCCACCTCACTTGAGTCTGTGACTTTAATGATGCGGTAACGTCTGTCTAGAAGTTGACCAATCATGCGAGAGCCCTCTACCCTGTCAATGTTCCATTATTGCATGAAATCAGAATAGCTCACTGTGGTGTCAAACTTTTAGCTATTGATTCCGGTGTGCCAAGCAGCCGAAGAAATCGCCAGTAGTAGGACTACAGGTGCTGGCAATTTCAAGGAGATCGCCCGGACTCTGAGCCTTCTCTGAATTTGAGCAGTCCTAGACGCAGTGTTAAAAGCCGGGATGCAGTATTTCCGTAAAAAAACCAATTTCTGCGTCGAGGACTATAGCATTAAGATTAGTCCCAGTCTGCTGCCCGTATCGCTTGAATGTAGATGCAAACCCTGAACTCATAGTATAATTTAGTGACCGAGCAACAGATGGCTTAAAATGAACGTACAACTGGTTGACTCCCTAATTCAAGTTATCTTATCTCTCTCCGCAGACGAGCAATTAGCGATTACGGACAAATTACTAGAAAACATCCCGTACCCTTCGACTCAGGAACTTATGCAGCTCAATCAAAGCGGTGGCTGTTTTGAATTTTTGCATGACGAACCTGATATTTACACGATAGAAGATGGAGAAAGTATTGCGTGATACTAAAAAAAGGAGATATTGTATTAGTCGAATTTCCATTTACTGATTTTAGTCAGATGAAATTGCGTCCTGCTTTAGTGCTATGTGCTATCTCAATGCCTGATGAAGTTACTGTTTGCTTTATTTCGTCTCAAAATGTTAGTTAGCAATTTAAGTAATGAAGAGTTTGCTCTGAAGGTTGAAGATATAGAATTTCCTGCAACTGGATTGCGAGTATCATCTAAAGTTAGAGTAACTCGAATAGCTACCGTCCAACACAGATTAATTATCAGACGATTGGGTGAATTAGGAAATCTATATATACAGCAATTAAATACCTATATGATCGAGGCATTGCAGATAGGGCGATCGAGATAATTATTGAACTAGAGAGCAATTAAAAATGTCTGAATCACTAACAAAAGGAGGAACGATCGCAGCGATCGCCACTGCCATAGTTCCCCAACAAGGCAGCGTCGGCATTGTGCGACTTTCCGGTTCCGCAGCCTTAAAAATTGCCGAAACTCTGTTTCGCGCCCCAGGACAGCAAATCTGGGAGTCTCACCGCATTCTTTACGGTCACATCCGCCGCCCCAAAACTCAAGAATTAGTCGATGAAGCTTTGCTGCTAATCATGAAAGCGCCGCGTTCTTTCACTCGCGAAGATGTGGTGGAATTTCACTGTCACGGCGGTATTATTGCCGTGCAGCAAGTCTTGCAGTTGTGTTTGGAAAACGGGGCGAGATTGGCGCAGCCGGGAGAGTTTTCCCTGCGGGCTTTTTTGAACGGGAGGCTCGATTTAACTCAAGCTGAAAGTATTGCTGATTTGGTGGGAGCAAAATCGCCTGCTGCTGCACAAAGTGCTTTGGCTGGCTTGCAGGGAAAATTAGCGCAGCCAATTCGCAAATTGAGAACAACTTGTTTGGACGTGCTGGCAGAAATTGAGGCGAGAATAGATTTTGAGGAAGATTTGCCGCCTTTAGATGAAGCTAAAACTTGTTTGGAAATAAATCATATTTTGGCGGAATTGTCAACAATTTTGCTCTCGGCCGATCGCGGAGAATTGTTGAGAACCGGTTTGAAAGTGGCGATTGTCGGGCGGCCGAATGTGGGAAAGTCGAGTTTGTTGAATGCGTGGAGTAAGAGCGATCGGGCGATCGTCACAGATTTGCCCGGTACGACGCGGGATGTGGTAGAATCGCAGCTAGTTGTGGGCGGCATTCCCGTGCAGGTGCTCGATACTGCGGGGATTCGCGAAACCGAAGACAAGGTAGAAAAAATAGGCGTTGAGCGATCGCGCGCAGCAGCAAAACAAGCCGATTTAGTATTGTTAACAATTGACGCGGAATCTGGTTGGACGGAGGAAGATTCGGAAATTTACGAACAAGTAAAGCACCGCCAGCTAATTATAATTATCAACAAAATCGACCTAGTAAAAACAATCCCCGAACTGCCTTTTCCCCCTGAATTTCACCGCATAGTTACCGCAGCCGCCGCCCTCGATCGAGGCATAGAAGACTTAGAAACAGCAATCTTAGATGCCGTTAGCGGGGGAAATTTGCAAGCAGCAAACTCAGAATTAGCAATCAACCAGCGGCAAGCAGCAGCCTTAACCAAAGCTAAAATTTCTCTAGAACAATGCACGGATACTATTAGCAACAAATTGCCTTTAGATTTCTGGACAATAGATTTGCGCGGTGCAATTCAAGCATTGGGGGAAGTTACGGGCGAAGAAGTGACAGAATCAGTGCTCGACAGAATATTTAGCAGGTTTTGCATTGGCAAATAGTCATAGGAAAAGAGTAAATTAAATAGGTAAGCTGTCTCGCATTTAAGTTGTATTTTTAGGGCGGGCGGGACGCCCAGCCCACAAGAATTTCACTCTTTGTGGAACAGGCATCTTGCCTGTTCTTGAGAATGGTGTAAGATGTTAATTTCCTCAAACTTGACGGTAAAATTTAGGTCTGTAGGGTGCGTCAGCTAGAACACTTACGCTTACAAGGGAAACGAGAAAGGGCTGACGCACCCTACAATACTATTTTAAATGCGTAACAGCTTAATGACAGAAAACGCAGGCGTCAAGCCGAGTTTTTGGTTCGCTATTTTTTTCCTTGGTAGCTAATAATAGAAATCGGAGTTATGGATGATACAATAAAAACACAGGTAGAGAATATTTTACAAAATTTTACACACAAGCCATCAGTCATAGTCCGTAATAATTTGTATTATTAAGAGAAGAAAGATTGGGAAATAAAAGTGATTGAAATTCAGCAAGGCAACCTTTTAGAAGCAAATGCAGAAGCCTTAGTGAACACAGTTAATTGTGTTGGAGTTATGGGCAAAGGAATTGCCTTGCAGTTCAAGCAGGCTTATCCCGAAAATTTCCGCCAATATGAAAAGGCTTGTCGCGCTGGTGAAGTGCACCCAGGACAAATGTTTGTAATATCTACTGGCAATCTATTTAATCCCCGATACATTATTAATTTTCCGACTAAACGTCACTGGAAAGGAAAATCAAAAATCGAAGATATTCAAACTGGACTAAAAGCTTTGATTCAGGAAGTAAAGCAATTAGGCATCACTTCTATTGCCGTTCCTCCGCTAGGCTGCGGGAATGGTGGCTTGTCTTGGAAGACAGTCAAACCGCTAATTGAATCAGCTTTTTCGGAACTGCCAAACGTGCAAGTTTTGCTGTTTGAACCGCAGGGTACTCCTGAAGCTGATTCGATGCCGATTGCTACCGAAAAGCCCCAAATGAATCGCGCTCGTGCCTTATTTATTAGCTTGCTCGAATTGTACGGAATTCCAGGCTATCGCTTGACAATGCTGGAAATTCAAAAGCTAGCTTATTTTCTTCAGGTAGCAGGTGAACCGCTAAAATTGCAGTATGTGAAAGAAAAGTACGGGCCTTATGCAAATAATCTCAATTATGTTTTGCAGAAGCTGGAAGGCCATTATATTCGAGGTTATGGAGATAGAAGTCAAGAGGCACAAATCTATGTGTTGTCTGAAGGTAAAATAGCCGCGCGGGATTTTTTACAAAATGCTGCTGATGCTATTGAGCGACTAGAGCGTGTTAGCAACTTAATCAACGGTTTTGAAACTCCTTACGGAATGGAACTGTTGGCAACTGTTCACTGGGTTGTTGGGGAAAATAGGGAAGCAGCAGAGGATTGCGAAGAAGCGATCGAACTTGTACGCGAATGGAACATTCGCAAGGGCGAACTATTTAAGCCTCAACATATCCGCAAAGCATGGCAGCGGCTTCGCGAGCAGAGTTGGTTTTTTTAGGATACCTTCTGCCTTCTGACTAATGCTGACTGAGGACTAATTCTCACGATCGAGGTCTTCCCAGAGTTGTAATATAAAGCACAGCTTCACTCGCAGGAATACCGAGAAGCTCGTTGACGCGATCGTCAAAAAAGCCCGCGATACCGCTGACACCCAAACGCAGTTGCATAGCTGCTAAATTCAACCGCTGGCCCAAATGACCCGCGTCCATGTGCAAATATCGGTAAACTCGATCGCCATATTTTGCTACCGCCCTCTTCAAATCCGCCGTGTGAAACAACAGCACCGCTGCATCTCTGCCTAAATCTTGCCCCAAACACAAAAAATGCAATTCCCTGCGGAAATTTTTAAACCTAATTTGCCGCAATTCTTGAGCTTTCGGAGCGTAATAGTAACAACCTTCTTCTAACCCATTCACTCCCGAAACAGCGATAAAAGTCTCGATCAAACTCAGATCGAAATAGTCGGGAGAACTGTCTAATCCTTGGTCGATATAGTGCTGCGGCTGGTAAGTAAAATCGAGCATAGCTAGCAGTTCGCCCAAGCTCAAAGAAGCACCTGTATAAGCACGGGTAGAACGCCTTTCGATCATAGTGGTTTCTAAAGTTTCCAGGTTCACTCCCCAAGGAATCGAAGGAGTGACCGTCGAAACTTTAGTACAAAATGGAAAGTTGTATTTATCCTCTAATTCCCCTTCACTTTCATCAAATTTCCAGCCATCAGCTCCGGTGGGATCTGATTCTAACTGTGTCGCTTTGTGGAGGAATCCTAGAAGTTGACCTTCCGAAATTTGCGGGTAATCTGTTGTGGTGTTTCCGGGCAAAGCTGTTTTAAATTTGGGCAAGTTTTGGTCGATATCTAGCAAGTCGGCTAAACCAATTAAACAGATCGCTCCTTCTTTCTCTGAGTCGATGTACAGTAATTGATTGACAGCTTCGTCGGCGAATCCTCCAATCAGGTGAGGTCGGTAATCGTTGATGGCGCAAGCTAACTCGATATTGCTCAATAAATGACCGGTGTCTAGAAAAATTCGCCGATAAGCTCGGTCTTCGTAACGCCAAGAAGAACGGAAAAAAACAGTGGTAACGGCGATCGCCAATTGGGTATTTTCTAGCACCGGCGACCCAAAACAAGCTGCTTGCAACGCCGGCCAAATTTGGCTGTCCCAAAAATGAACAAGTGAATGAGTTCTGCACTGATAGTTGTAAAGTCCGGCCGGCAAATGCGGCGTACCGCGAGATATTAAATAAACCTCTGCTGGGTAGAGCCCGCCCGCCGACGGTGCGGATCGCAAATACAGGTAGCTGTCGTCAACCGTCTGCACCTTCGCCGTCAACCCGTAGCTGCACAGCAACAAGCTGGACAAGCGGTGCCACCAACCGGCATCGGGAGCGGCATTTGGATCGTCGGAGGGGTCTTTTAGATAAGGCTTGAGGTCAAAATACGCTCCAATTTTGTATTCTTTGAACGGTACAGGTTGCTCGCTCCAATCTAGCTGTCGGCTTTTGGCAGCAATCGTTTCGGGGTCGTATTTCGTCTGTTCGTGGTAGTGCTCGGCAATGGAAAGAGGAAGGGAAGGCATATTTCAGTAGGGATTAGCTGTGGTTTGTTTATCGATCTTGGCATTTCTGACCGCTTACTGGTCGAGCATGGCAGGAATTTACAAATATAAAAAAAATCTTAGAAAAAGTGCGATCGTAGTTACACAAGCTTAACATAAGAAGATGCCTAAGTATAAATACGCAGATTAATAGCCATTAATTACTGTTATGGATTGGCTGCAATAGCTGTCCTCATAAAGGGATGAAAATGCAAAAGCTAAGCGCTGAGGAATTGCTCGCTCAGTATTCTGAGGGCAAGCGAAACTTTGACGCAGTTGACTTAAGTGGAGATAACTTGTTTCAAGCAAATTTGGCAGAAATAAACCTTTCTGGTAGCGTTCTGAGGCGGGCTTATTTGCCCTACGGAAATCTGACTCAAGCCAATCTTTATAAAACAGAGTTGCAAGATGCTGAATTGGGCGATATTCAACTTTATCAAGCCAATTTATCGGAAGCTAATTTATCAGGTTCTAATTTATCAAGAGCTAATTTGCGCCACGCTAATTTGCAAGGTGCTAATTTGCAGAAAGCTAATTTACAAGGTGCGGATTTGTACAATGCAGATTTGAGCAATGCCGATTTGAGATATGCGGATTTGAGCCGAGCTAATTTGGAGAAAGCAAAGTTAACTAAAGCTCAATTAGCTGGGTGCAACCTATTTCGATCGCGCTTGGTTGATTTGTCGGATGCTGAGTGCGATCGCACTACCATCGACCCCGAAGGATATCGATGATTCGCAACGCCGCCTAGCGTAGGGCGTAGGGCGATCGGCTTAAAAAATCGTGAAGCGTAGCTATCCCGCGCAAGAATCGGCCTTTTTGAAATTTCTTAACACCTCTCGACACGGCGGAAAATGTGAGTTACAGTTGTAGAGAACTTATCGCTCCGCAACATTGACAATAAATAACACACTTTTCCACTGGCAAACAAGGTAAAATTTATGAATTCTCCCGATAAAAAAGCAAGAGAACTCCGGCACAAAGAACAAGAGCTGCGGAAGCGCGAACAAGAAATTAGGCTCCGCGAACTAGAAGCAGAAATCGATCGCTCAGTGCCAGCATATCGAACGAGCAAGTACGAAGAACCCGACAGCCAAGTTAACGGCAAACTCAAACAATGGCGCCGAAAAATTATAGCAGCCGCTCAATTTACAGGCATTGTCATTGCTGTTGTCGTTGCAGTTCGCATAGCATCTTGGCTGGCAACTGCGGTGATAGTTGGAGGCATTGCTTTTATCGCTTACAAAATGTTTATTGAAGAAGACAGAAGTTGAAAACGCCCAGCCGAAAAATATCAGGAAACACCCATGAACCTTAAAGTAGAAACTAGCAACTTTCTCAACGATTTAGAGCGAGTAGCCGCCGTCCGCCGAGAAATTGCCGATCGCCTCAGCAACATCGCCACAGCCATCAAGCAATCAGAATTAGCAGGAGGAGAAGCCTCGGGAAAACTCGGTTTAGAAACAGACAACGCCGACATTGATATCGCCAGTAAAAACTTGCGCCAAGGAGTCTTTCGGCTGCTAGTTTTAGGCGACATGAAACGCGGCAAAAGCACTTTTCTCAATGCGTTAATCGGCGAAAACTTACTGCCCAGCGACGTAAACCCCTGTACCGCTTTGCTGACGATTTTGCGCTACGGTTCCGAAAAAAAAGTAACTGTTTATTTCAATGACGGCAAAAGCCCCAAACAGCTCGATTTTAAAAGTTTCAAACAGAACTATACAATAGACCCCGCTGAGGCAAAACGCCTAGAAGAAGAAAAGAAACCAGCCTTTCCCGATATCGACTGCGCCGTAGTAGAATATCCCTTACCTTTGCTGGAAAAAGGCATAGAAATAGTAGACAGTCCCGGACTGAACGATACAGAAGCCCGCAACGAATTATCTCTCGGTTACATCAACAACTGCCACGCTATTTTGTTTGTACTCAGAGCAACTCAGCCTTGTACAATGGGCGAAAGACGTTATCTAGAAAATTACATCAAAGGTCGCGGCCTGAGCATTTTCTTTCTAATCAATGCTTGGGATCAGGTGCGGGAAAGTTTGATCGATCCGGATGATCCTGAAGAAATGGCAGAAGCAGAAGGGAAATTGCAACGGGTTTTCAAAGCTAATTTGGCTGAATATTGTTTAACAGAAGGACACGATATTTACGACGAGCGGGTGTTTCCAATTACCTCAATTAAGGCGCTCAGGTTGCGGATGAAAAACCCGGAAGCGGATTTGACAGGAACTGGTTTTCCGGAGTTTATGGCGGCACTAAATACGTTTTTGACGCAGGAAAGGGCGATTTCGGAATTGCGTCCTGCGAGGACTTTGGCGCGTCAAATTTCTGCTCGCGTCCGCGAAGCTGTTGGGCGTCGCTTACCATTGCTCGATCGCGATGTCAATGAGTTGAAGGAAAAGATTAATTCAGTTGAGCCGGAATTTAAGAAGCTGACTCAGATTCGTAATGAATTTCAACAAGAAATTATCGGAGTTAGAGATAGTAAATCGCGGGCGATCGCAGATTCTTTCCGCATCTACGTTCTCAACTTAGAAAATACCTTTGAAACAGACTTTTTGCGGTATCAACCCGAGCTGAGATTTCTGGATTTCTTCAGCCAAGACAAGCGAGAAGCCTTTGAAGCATCGCTCAGACGAGCATTCGAGCAGTACATCAACGACAAACTAGCAGCTTGGACTCTCACGGCCGAACAAGAGATGAATTCAGCATTTTCGCAGCTATCGCAAAGTGCGGCAAATTACGGAGCATCTTACACGAAAGTGACTGAAAAAATCACCGAAAAACTGACCGGGCAAAAGATACCGGCAGCAGTCAGCAACTCGAAGGAAGATAACTCGCCAGCTTGGGCAAAATGGGCGATGGGATTGTTTTCGTTAACCAGCGGAAACCTGGCGGGCGTAGCAATGGCAGGAGCAGGTTTTGACTGGAAAAATATCCTGCTCAATTTAATTACTGTGTTGAGCGTCAGTACGATTTTTGCTAGTTTTACGGGCATTGTTTTGGGGCCGCTGTACTTGGCTTTGTTGGGGATGGGTGTTGGGGTTTTGCAAGCAGACGGAGCTCACAAACAATTGGTGAAAGCGGCGAAAAAAGAGTTGGTGAAATATCTGCCGCAGGTGGCTCAGCAGCAGTGGCAGCCGATTCACGATGCTGTGAAAGAGTGTTTTGATGTTTACGGGCGGGAAGTGGGCGATCGCATGAATGATGATATTAATTCTCGGAAAGCTGAATTAGATAATTTGCTGGCACAAAAGGAATCTCGCGAGATTAATTGTCAGGCTGAATCTGAGCGCTTGACAAAATTGGATGCTGATGTTTCTGCCCAGTCGCAGAGTATAGAATCGCTATATCAAGGTTTCCTAGCCTCCGCTACATGAAATAAAACAACAATATGCAACAACCCGAAATTTATCAAAACCTGACCGACAATCTAAAATCAGCACTCGGTATTCTCGAACTCGACAAAAACTCCCAACTTTACCGAGATACAACCTCAATCTGCGACTATCTCGCCAAACCAACTTTTCAAATCGCTGTCTTTGGCCCGTTTAATTACGGCAAGTCAACTTTGCTCAATGCAATGCTTGGAAATCGTGCTTTGCCGATCGACCTTGTGCCCACTACAGGTGCCGCCATTTATGTCAACTACGGCGAGGAATTGCACGCAAAAATTACCCTGAAAGACGGCACGGAAGTTAGCGAACCGGGGACTGATGTGTTGAAACGCTATGCCATCCTTGACGACGCGAGACAAATGCGGGATGATGTAGCCGCCGTGAATGTTTACTGTCCCCATCCATTCCTGAAAACGGGTGTGGAATTGCTGGATTTGCCGGGGACAAATGACCGGGAAGAACAGGATAATTTAGTAAGAGATAAATTGCTAACGGCTGATTTGGTTGTGCAGGTTTTAGATGCTCGTAAATTGATGACTTTAGGGGAACGAGAGAACTTGAGAGATTGGTTGAGCGATCGCAACATCAACACTGTACTCTTTGTTGCCAATTTTCTCAATCTACTCGAACCAGACGAGCAAAAACAAGTATACAATCGGTTGTTGTTTGTTGCCGAAAGTTTTCGCTCTAACCTACCGAACAATATCAGCAATATCTACCGCGTCGATGCTTTGCCGGCTTTGAGGGCGAGGCTGAAAGGAGATGTGGCGGCTGCACAAACCACAGGAATTGCCGCGTTTGAATCGGCTTTGCAAAGTATTGTGGCCGCTCAACAAGAACAACTAACAGTTAAGTTGCCCAGAATTGAAGTCATAGCTACTAAAATTTGCCAATCTCTGCGAGGGAAATCTGAAACTGTCGCCGCAGAAATAGCCGCAGCTCAACAAAAGCACAAAGACAAAATTGAAATTAAACAAAAAGCCGAAAAACTGATATTAAAAGGCTTTCAAGCCAGCGTTTCTGACTTCGAGATTTGGCTTTACCAGCCCACACTTTTGCAGCGGTATCAATCGGAAATGGCGCTGTCGCTTCAGGAAGGAAGTTTTGAGGCGTGGAAGCTAAAATTTCAGCGAGAGGTCTTACATCAGCAGCAAACGATCGCAGAATGGGTAAATAAAGCTTGCGAATTCTTTGATAAAGAACAGCCGATCGCACTTTTGATTTCTTTTCCTCCAGCCCCGCAAGTCAGCTTACCCGAACCGCCGCCACCTCCAGCTCAAAAGTCGATCGACAGTGAAGTAACTCCAGTGGCGATCGCCACCGGCTTAGGTTGGCTGTTGGGCGGCCCAGTGGGAGCCGCAGTAGTCGGCGGTGCTAGCTATATTTTGAATAAAAGAACTGGGTATGAAAAGCCGCCTGAATCGTCAGAAGCTTATCTCAATCAAGTAACGGAAATTTGCAGCGAGGCTGCTAAAAACTATCTCGCTCGCTTCAGCACCGATACTTTTTCCATGCTGCAACACTACAAGGAAATTGCCGGAAAAGTTATCTGTTTTCAAGACAGCCAAGAACCATTAAATATAAATCTTCAACAGTATCAGTTACAGTTGGTAAATAATTTAATCGATAACTTAGAAGCACAATTAGATACAATAAAAGTCATATAATTTTAGATTTTTGATTACTTTCATGTCATTGTCAAATCATCAAGAACAGGCAAGATGTCTGTTCTACAAAAATTTAGTTTTATTGTGGGAAGA
>NZ_JAUBWA010000010.1:22282-91068 GCF_036702825.1 Microcoleus sp. A003_D6
ACAGGCAAGATGCCTGTTCCACAAAAATTTAGTTTTATTGTGGGAAGAACAGGCAAGATGCCTGTTCCACAAAAATTTAGTTTTATTGTGGGAAGAACAGGCAAGATGCCTGTTCCACAAAAATTCAGCTTTATTGTGGAACGGGCATCTTGCCCGTTCCTAAAAATAATGAAATATCGGATTTCTAATCAGTCACTGCTTTAACTTCCTTCAAATGACCAAATCTGTAATTAACGGCAAATGATCCGAACCGACATTTCGGCCAGTACGAATCTTCAACACACCAATTTCTTTGGTGACTAGAAAGTGATCGATCGGAATATAAGCCAGCGGCAGAAAAGTCGGCCAAGTCGGTAAAATGCCAAAGCCCGATCGCGCATTTCGCAAATTTCCTGTTTTTACCATATTTTTGTAAAAAGGCGACCACATTGTGGTATTGAAATCCCCAACCACCACCAGCGGATTTTTGACTTGGGCTGCATACTCGCCGATGGCTGCTAGCTGTTGGTTGCGATCGATAAAACTCTGCTGTTTGACCGGCACAGTCGGATGAACAAGAATCAGAGAGATGACTTTACCTTGAAATTTAACATCCGCAAACAAGCTCTTTCTTTGCTTTGAAAAGGCTTTAACAGAAGTGTTTTCTAAAGGCAGCTTGCTGTAGATGGCACTGCCAAATTTCTCAGATTCTTGTTGCTGCCAAGAGTAAGGAAAAATCTCGCTTAAAACCGATAACTCTTTTGCCCAAGACGTGCTGACTTCTACAAAAACCGCGATATCAGGTTCTTCTCTTTTAACCAGCGAAATCGCATCAGAATATCGCCGATTACTCGTTAAAACATTTGAATGCAAAATCCGCAACTCTTGCCCGGGAGTCTCTCCTGCAAAGGCTGGCCCTGGGAAATACCAAGGAACAATTTCCGACAAGTTAAGAATAATACAAAATGCGCTCACCAGCAACCATATTTTTTTTGAGCGCACCAGAGCGAAGAAGATAAAAATTGGTAACCCAGCCAACAGATATTGTAGTTTAAAATGAGAACTTAACTCAAAAAATAGGTTAAATTCTCCCAAGTAACCTGTTATTGACAGGAGTGCATTTACAATTGCTGCGAGCATAAACCATTTTAAAATTACGTGATTCAAGCTAATAATTTGGTTATTGCTGTGCAGTACCGCCCATTTTAGCTTAATTTTGAGGTCATTGGTAATCGGCAATTTATCAATTTCTGTTACCAGTTGTTCTGGCTGTTCCAACTCTCGCCGCTTTTGATAAAATCTCACCAGCAAGCTATCTACCACAAAATAACTAAAATAATTGGCAACAAATCCTACAAATACCAACACACCTAAACCGATGAGCATACCAAAGGAGCCGCCTACTTTGACCAAACCCGAAAAAACGGCTGCGTCACCTGTTTTACCTGTAGCTCCTATGGCGATAAAGAGCATTAAAGCCGGCAATCCGATCGCGATCGTGTTTCTGATGATATAGTCCATTATACAATTTTAGATTTTAGATTTTAGATTGGGAATGAATTATACAGTTTGTATGGTCAGCACTACGGACTGGTTGACTTAATAACGGCTTGACAAAATAGACAGACTCCTTAAAATTCATATATTTCTAACGGTAAATTGTCGGGGTCTCTGAAAAATGTAAACCGTTTTTCTGTAATTTCGTCAAGGCGAATTTCTTCTACTTGTACTTGTTGGGATTTTAAGTAAGCAACTGATGCTTCTATGTCCTCAACTGCAAAAGCTAAATGTCTCAAACCGCAAGCTTCAGGATTGTTAACTCTTTCGGGAGGATGGGGAAATGAGAAAAGCTCGATTGTGTCATTGTTTCCGACTCGCAAATCTAGTTTGTAAGAATTCCTCTCGCTTCGGAAAGTTTCTTTGATAATCGAACATCCTAAGACTTCTACATAAAAATTTTTCGAGGCTTCGTAATCCGAGCAAATAATCGCCACATGATGTATTGCTTTTATTTTCATCTGAATAAAGTTAGTTAGTTTTGTTTTTATGAGATGTTGCACCATTTTAAATAAGTTTTTTAGGAACAGGCAAGATGCCTGTTCCACAAGAAAATTTACTCTTTGTGGAACAGGCATCTTGCCTGTTCTTGAAAATGGTGCAAGATGGGAGGTTTCTCCAAATGCACAGCACGCTATTAACCAATTATATTTGACGATCGCAGACTGGGCGACAAACCCTGCTAAATTCAGGGCGTGAAGCGGAGCTATCCCGAAGGGAATCGACCTTTATTTTCCCCCGCCCAAATCTTAATCGCAAAATTTATGCAAAAAAAGCACCCTACTTTGATAGAATGAGAGTTTTGCACTCAATCACCCAACTTGCATCTCAGGAGACAAGCACTATGGCCCGTATGTATTACGACACCGACGCGAACCTAGACCTCTTAGCCAACAAAACGATTGCTATCATCGGCTACGGTTCCCAAGGACACGCCCACGCCCTCAACCTCAAAGACAGCGGCATGAATGTCGTTGTCGGTTTGTATCCCGGTAGCAAATCCGCAGCCAAAGCAACCGACGCGGGTTTAACAGTTCACCCGGTAGACAAAGCAGCCGCCGCCGCTGACTTCATCATGATTTTATTGCCCGATGAAGTTCAAAAAACTATTTACAAAGAACAAATCGAACCGAACCTTTCTGAAGGAAATGTTTTAGCATTTGCTCACGGTTTTAACATTCACTTCGGCCAAGTTGTTCCCCCAGCCAATGTAGACGTAGTAATGGTAGCCCCCAAAGGCCCCGGACACCTGGTGCGGCGGACTTACGAACAAGGGGAAGGCGTTCCGAGTTTGTTTGCAGTATATCAAGATGCTTCCGGTCAAGCGCGCGATCGGGCAATGGCCTATGCTAAAGGTATCGGCGGCACCAGAGCCGGCATCCTCGAAACCACTTTCCGCGAAGAAACAGAAACCGATCTTTTTGGCGAACAAGTAGTTTTGTGCGGCGGTTTGAGCGCCTTAATTAAAGCTGGATTTGAAACCTTAGTTGACGCCGGATACCAACCGGAATTAGCTTATTTTGAATGTTTGCACGAAGTTAAACTTATCGTTGACTTAGTAGTAGAAGGAGGCCTCGCCAAAATGCGCGACAGCATCTCCAATACCGCAGAATACGGCGATTTAACTCGCGGCCCCCGCATCGTCACGGATCAAACCCGCGCCGAAATGCGAAAAATTCTCAGCGAAATTCAATCCGGCCAATTTGCCCGCGAATTCGTTCTCGAAAACCAAGCCGGCAAACCGGGATTTACCTCCATGCGCCGTCAGGAAGCAGAGCATCCTATTGAAGAAGTTGGCAAAGATTTGCGAGCTATGTTTAGCTGGTTGAAAAAGCACGCTTAATCAATTTTAGATTTTAGATTTTAGATTTTAGATGGGAAGATCGATCTAAAATAGTCCTGGACGCAGAACCTAATTATGTAAGGTGCGCACTCCGCACCTTACCGCTTCGAGGAAAATCTCAAATCTCAAGTTTAATCGATTTGAGATTGGAGGAAAAATCTAAAATCTACAATCTCAAATCGTCATGTTTGGTTGTGCTTCGCTTAACTTAACCTACAATCAAATGGCTGAGTATTGTTAGAGAAACTTGGTTTCTTGTTAGTAGATAGAAACTATGGACTGGGACTAGGACTTTTTTGCAATTTATCAATATCCTGTTGCCTTTTCTCGTTGAAATCTCTCGGCCTCAGCCAATTTGGCCACAACCCGACGAAAAACTTTCGGCTTGCCACGCTAGTATCTCTTACAGGTTTGGGGAGAAAAGTTAAAGTGTCACCGTAAAGGGTAAACAGGGCTGCCAACAGAAGCAACAGCGGGATAAGATTTTTTTTAGGCATGGCAGTTTGGGAGTAGAGTTTGTGGAAGCGCTTTGTTATATTTTGCCCTGGCACGGACAAAAAATATCAGCAACGGCTCAAGAAAATAGAGCCTTGGGCGAAGCGGCTGCGCATACAACAGCAAAGGCTGCTAAGTCGCAATATTATTAGACAACGCTGACTAGAAACTCACAACCTAAGTTCAAATGTGCGGACTCGTGACACCTCAGAAACCCGGTTTCTTCGTAACTTTCTCGTTACTAAATAGGAAACTCGTAGAAACCGGGTTTCTCGCCTGTGCGTGGGAAATCAAACTGTCAGAAGTATTGATGACTATTAGACCAATGGCAAAAATAACTAGGACGGGCTCTCCGGCCCATCCCACAAAATTTTTTTTCTTGTGGAATGGGCCGGAGAGCCCGTTCCAGAATTTGATTAAAAGGATTTTTGCAAGAGGTCTAATGACTAATGACTGATGACTGATGACTACTTATTTCCTTGAATGAAAGTTTGGATAACTGCATTAGTTTCAGGGGGAATTTCTGTTACCAGCCGCACCGGAATTGCGTTGGTCGAAGCAAATTGCGCGTATTCGGGCGTTAGAAAGACTGCATATTTGTCAGCTTCGGCCGTCAGTTGAGCGGCGGTGGCCAAACTTACAGCTTTAATATAATTCCGTATGCTAACAGCTTGGTCGCCGACAAGTTCATCGCCGGTAATTACTGTGCTCGGCCTGCCAAGTTGGTCTAAAGTTGTGCTCGGATCTTTGACGCTTAAGTGGGTTCCTCCTACAAAACCGACTAGCCATTTGGGAGATGGAATTTTCGGGAAGCCGGCTATTTGTTCGACTAAGGCGGGAGTTGTTTTATCGGCAGAACCTGCTACTATTAATGTGGGAATCTTAATTGCACTTAAGCCAGTTTCTCCAAATAGTAATGATGTTGTCGGGTTCATGACGATCGCCCTTTTAATCCTCGCATCGCGCAGTTGATACCGTTCTTCGGGCAATCCGGCTGCCGCGCACTGAATGCCTTCGCCCAAGCTGAACCCAATCAAATCACCCTGACACCGCTGTTTGAGTCCGCTCAATTGCAGTTCGGCACCGGCCAAGGACAAGGCTGTAGCGCCGCCGAAGGAATAGCCAATGATCATCGATCGGTCGATCGCAATTTTCCCCCGTAAGTTATCATCAGTTTGGTTCAATTTTGCCAGTTCGTCGAGCACAAAACTGATGTCTTTGGGACGGTCTAAAAACTCTTGAGGAGCTAGCAACCGAGATTTACCCGCGATCGCAGCATTGGTATTCGTTTCATTGCTTCCCGGATGTTCTAATGCTGCTACCACATAGCCGTGAGACGCCAAATGCTCGGCTAAATAGCGCAAATCCGTGCGGACAGAACCCAAACCGTGAGAAAAGACGATCGTCGGTTTGTCGGCCGTCGCAGCTCTCGACCAGTAGACATCAACCGGAATGCGCCGATTGCGGGCGCTATCGTTCAAATCTAGCTTTAGTACCCGCACCGAATTCGGGCCGGGCCCGCTCGGGTCGAAAGGCAGGTTCAGCGGCGGTTTGGTGGCTGCTAACTGAGGTGCGATCGCCGCCATAAACCGCTGAGTTTGCCAAAAACCAGCGTTCAAATTTCCCAAAACCGAGAAAGCTCGATCGAGATCCACCACTACCCGCGAACTCGGATAAGATTCAATGAAACTCAATACCGATAAGCCTTCCGGCGCGTTCGCCCCCAGCACCAAAGCCGCTCGCAGCGCTTCCACACCCGCACCGTCGCGCCTGGGTATGACTGTAGTCAAATCCGTCAGAATCGCAGTACCGATCCGAGTATTTAGCAAGTTGCTCAAGCCGACTACATTTAGGGGAATTTTCGCTTGGAGTGCTCCAAAGATTTGACTGCGCTGTTCGGAGGATAGCAGATTGGCGTAAGCTTGCAGTTTTTCGGGGACTTTGCCGGTTTTTGCGAGTTCGCGCAAATCCGCAACGGATATTGACGATTCTAAAATACCTTTGCGGACAACAACCGTTTCCGCAGCTTTGACAGGGGATGTCACGCCGCCGAAAGTGCCGATCGCGATCGCGCAGAAAACACTCGCCACTGAGGAAAACCATCTGAAATTTGGTCTAATATTCATCTTTACCTTATCGAACTAAAGCGGATATCACTATATTCTCAAAATTCTCCCAAATACCGAGAAATTGTCTTGGGGTGCGATCGAAATTAGTTTGCGGGAGTGCGTCCGGGCTTTAGGCGGGTTGTTTTTGAATGCTTAAACCGCAGAGGGCGCAGAGGAAGAGAAAAAAGAGATCGATAGTGTCGGTACCAACTGAGATGTTGCACCATTCTCAATAGACCTCTTGCAAAAATCCTTTCATCAATTGATGGAACGGGCTCTCCGGCCCGTTCCACAAGAGTTATTTTTTCTTGTGGAACGGGCCGGAGAGCCCGTTCTAATTATTTTTGCAAGAGGTCTAATAAGCTTTTTACGAACAGGCTTTCGGGTCTGTTCCACAAAGAGTTAATTTTCTCGCTTCACAGGCCCGAAAGCCTGTTAAGCGAGAATGGTGCAAGATGTGAGTACCAACGGATTTGATATTAACCGGGAGTATTGTAGGGTGCGTCAGCCCTATCTTGTTTCCCTTGCTTAGTAAGTGTTCTACCCGTGGCACCCTACAGGCCCCGCCCGGTGGTTTAAATGCGTAACAGCTTACCAACGGATTTGATATTAACCGGCAGCCCGAAAAGTACAAACTTCGGGAGTTAGTTCTCTCGTGGACGGTTGCATCGGATGGATGGGGATTAAATCTTAACCGCCGATGAATGCAGATTCACCGCATCATCGGCGGCTAAAATTTTTCTCAAGATACAGGAAAATAAACAACCAGCATCGAAATATTTTGGTGAGTCCGGGCGATCGCTTCCGGTTCTTTGAGAGTTCCCGGTTTTTCCCACAAATTCTGTTGCTGAGAAATTGTTGTTAAAATCAGCAAATCGTGTTCTAACAAATTCTGCGAAACTAGCTTGATAAAATTTCCCCGCACCCGATTTACCGGTATCTCAGAAAGAATTTCCACCTCCGCCGCACTTTTGTTGCTTTGTTCCCGTTTTGTCGCCACCAACAACACTTGCAAAGTCGCCTTGAGCTCCTCGGCCAAACTCTTAGCAATATCCACCGTTTCCTGAAATCCAAACCGATTCAACTCGCCCTCAGTTACCGCCAAAATAACTCTGGCTGTATTCTGGAGAGGATCGGGAAATCGAGCAATCAGTACGGGTACGGGCGATCGCCTTACCACATTGTCAATGATGCTGCCAAAAAAATTGTCGCGCGTCGTGGAAAATCCCTTCCAACCGCAAACTATTAAACTAGCATCGCGTTCGGTTGCACTCCGCAGGATTCCGCGATCGATCGCATCATCTATCCTCGCGATCGGTTCAACCGCACAAGCAGCCGCATGGGCGACAGTTTCCGCAGCCGTCAAAAGTTGAGTTTGCTGCATTTTATCTGCGGGCGAAATTGCTTCCCCGCGATCGGACAAAATATGCAGCGGCAGCAAAGTTCCCTGAGAGCTTTTTGCTAAAATCAAAGCCAAACGCAGCAAATTATCTTCCGTATTCGGATTAGCAACAGGCACTAAAACTCGATTTCCCCATGAATTTTTTCCCGAACTAGCAGCCGGCAAACTCGACCCCGGCGGCTGCATTTCTTGACCCCACCGAGATACAATCCAAGGAGAAGCGACACAAGTTACTAAAATCATGGCAATGATGCCGTTCACCGTGACGCGATCGACCAATTTAATGTCAAAAGCAACCGTAATCGCCGCCAAAGTAGAAGCGGCTTGAGCAACAGACAGACCGAACATTACCATAATGTTCGGAAACTCAAAACCAAATAATTTCCCCGGTAGCCAAGCTGCCAAAAACTTGCTCGCCACCTCTGCTAAAATCATCACCGCCGCCACCAACAAAGACTGCGGCTGCTTCACCAAAATTAGCGGGTCAATTAACATCCCCACAGAAATCAGAAAAAACGGCACAAACAGTGTATTGCCAATAAACTCAATCCGATTCATCAGCGGACTCATTTTGGGGATAATTTGAGTAATGGCAATTCCCGATAGAAACGCACCAATAATTGCCTCAATCTCAATTAGTTCTGCGGCGTAAGAAACTAGAAATAGGGTCGCCAATACAAATATAAATTCGGCATTTTCGTCGTGACCGAATTTCTTAAAAAACCAGCGGCCGATTTTGGGAACTCCCCACAAAGTAGCAAAAGTGTAGATAGCAAGAGATGGAATTAGGAACAGCCAAAAATCGAGAGTGAGATTTCCTTTGAAAGCTTTGACAACAATTGCCAGCACTAACAGTCCCAATACATTCGTAATTAAAGTCCCGCCCAAAGTCGCCGTAATAGTCTGAGTTCGCATCAATCCCAATTTTGTAAGAATTGGCAGTGCTAAAAGCGTGTGCGTAGCGAAACAAGAAGCGACTAAAATTGAAGCCAGCCAGCTATATCCCAACAGCAGCATTGCTCCCGTCCCCAATATCATCGGTAGCGAAAAAGTAGCCAGCCCAAATATGACAGCTTTGTCTGCATTCAGTTTGAGGTCGTCGAGGCTAGTTTCCAGTCCCGCTAGGAACATCAAAAACAGCAATCCTACAGTACCTAACAAAACAATAGTAGCGTCTCGTTGCAGCAAATTGAGACCGTTGGGCCCGACAATTACGCCCGCAATAATTAAACCGACTATTCCCGGTAGTCGCAAGCGCTCAAATACCAGCGGCGCAAGTAGCATGATTGCTAAAAGAAGCAGGAAAACGGGAACGGGAGCGGTAATCGGGCCGGAAGTTAACATAAATTTCACCCTAAATATTGGCAGCGAACTGCTATTATATTTAAAAGGAAATAATCAAAATATCTATCAATCTAAAGAGGTATTATCAATAATTGACAGCGTAATTGTTAATAAGTAGGACTGGGCGGGAGAAACCCGGTTTCTCGGTAAAATATGGGTTTGATGACAAAAAATTTATGAAAAAAACCGGGTTTCTAGTTCCCCGCGTACAAGTCCTGATTGGGAATAATACCCAGACCAAAGGAAAACGTGCTTTTATCCCTTGCTCTTGTCTATTTAAAATCTAAAACCGGGAAAGGTTTTGCCGCTTCCATCTGCGCCGCTAAAGCAATTAAAGTTGCTTCCGCCGCCGGCCGCCCGATAATTTGAATTCCGACGGGCAAACCGTTGTTATCTAAAATTGCAGGAAGTGCGATCGCAGGCAAACCGCTAGCATTAAACGGCGGACAAGGAGCAATCCAATTCACGATCCGCTGCAAAGTTTCTTCACAGCTCAAATCCGCCCACTCCCCCACCCGGATTGGCGAGTGCATATAAGTCGGCAAAACTAACACATCAAATTTTTCAAAGAATCCCACAATCCGCCGTGAAATCACCTGCATTTGATTCACCGCCCGCAAATATTCCCCAGCCGAAATAGTTCTTTCCAACAACCAGCGATTCATCGGTTCCAAAGCAGGGCCTGGAATGCCGCTTGCCGCCGCCCCAGACTGCCAAATTGCGGTAAACGGTTCGATTAAACCCGTAAAATCCGGGCATCCAGGTTCGACATCGTGACCCAAATCTGTCAATAATTTTACTGTTTCGAGTACCGCTTGCTGACAGATAGCCGCAGCCTCGCCCACAGGGGAAATAGTGGTAGAAAAAGCAATTCGCAGTTTGCCCGACTTTTGAGTGGAAGCTTCTAAAAACGTCGGATTTGAATCTGGTAGCCAGTACGGATCGCCTGTTGTGTAGCCTGACATCACATCCAAAAGTGCGGCGGCGTCAGCTACAGTGCGCGCCAGTGGGCCGTTTGCAGAAATGCCGCTGAGGTAATCTCCGACTGGTGCCCAGGAAACTCGCCCCCGCGAGGGTTTAATGCCCACTAAACCGCAGGCGGAAGCTGGGCCTCGGATCGAACCGCCGCCGTCTGAACCTTGGGCGATCGCGCACAAACCCGCCGCTACAGCGGCCGCTGAGCCTCCGCTGGAACCTCCCGGCGTATAGTCTAAATTCCAGGGATTGCGCGCGGGCGGGAAGCCTTCTGGTTCGGTGTAAGGTAATGAGCCAATTTGAGAGGTGGCTGTTTTGCCCAGAATGTTAAATCCGGCTGCTTTGATCCGCCATACTACTGACTCGTCGTAGGCAGAGATGTTACTCAGCAAAGCCTGAGTGCCGTAAGTACAGGGAACGCCGGTAACTGGTGTCAAGTCTTTAATCGCAATGGGCACTCCGAAAAAAGGTGGCAATTCCTGTGACTTGTTTAATCCAGCTAGTTGCTCGGTTTGAGATTGAGCCAGGGCGATCGCCCGATCGGCCGTTACAGTAAAATAACTGCCAAGCTCAGGGTTTAATCGATCGATCCGTTCCAAGTACAGATTGACAATTTCTAAAGGCGACACTTCCCTGGCGCGAATCGACTCCGCCAACTCCAAAGCTGAAGTAAAAGCCCGATCGACAGAATTCATCGGTTTAAGTCCTTAATAGTTGGCTTAAGTATCAATTTATACTGCTTGCTTGCGGAAAACTCTTTCCATTAAAAAAATTCTCCAAAAATGTGGAAAATCCATATTCGATCCTATATCGAGAGCGATCGCATCCTCCAATTGGCAGAATATTTCCTTAGTAGTTGAGCAGTATGACCTCCTCTTGGGATAGACTGAGTAGAACAGTTAAGCTTTTGTGCAAGAGACGCACTTCGGGCGATCGGCATTGTACAACTTCCACAAATCATCTGTTCGAGTCAGCCTTCTCACCAACTTAAGGTAGCGCATGTCAGGAACCTCAGCCCCGACGGCATGAGGCTTGAAAGAAAAATCTAACAAGCCGTCCTGACCAGCCTCAGTCCTTCGCGGACTACGTTTTTTGAGTCACGACACCCTGGAATGCGAAGCTAGTTCCCTGCCCTGTCGCTAAAAGTTAAACAGTTTTAAGGTCACTGAAACAGTGCTTTTAGCCTAACAAGCTCAGAAAACATCGGCGAAGCTAACATTACCCCGCAAGGGAGGTTCCGCAAGGAACAAAACACTATGCGATCGCGGGTTGGGGGATTTGAGGTAGTAACTGTCCTACCGAAAGTGCATTACAAAAGTACACTCCCATCAACCAACTCGTCCGGCGGTAGTGAAAGTAAAGCCGTCCTATAAGGACGGGGTTTCTACCCATAATTTTGATGACACAACAGCATCCGCCCGCTCCTCGCCCGCCCGTACCCGGTGCTCCCCCACTCCCAGGAATACCCCGCCCTCCAGCTCCCGGGATGCCCCCCAGAGCAGGAATGCCGCCAGCACCGCCGCCGGCACCAGCACCAGCAGCCCCACCAGCACCAGCACCAGCAGCCCCACCAGCACCAGCACCAGCAGCCCCACCAGCACCAGCGCCCCAATCCTCCGCCACACCTAAAGACCCGAAAGCCAGCAGCGGCAACTCTCCGACTTTGAAAGAGCTAGTCATCCGAGCCAAAGAAGAAGGAGTATCCGACCTTCACCTCGGAGTAAACGAATTCCCTCGCTTCCGCACGCGGGGCGAGATTGCCGACATCGGCTATCCACCGACGGATTTAGATACGTTTTTTGGCTGGTTGCGCGAGTGCATGAGCGATGAAGAAATAGAAATTTTCCAAAAAACCCTAGACTTTGACGGCGCTTTCGACTTCGGCTTCGTCCGCATCCGGATCAGTTGCATGGACTCCTTGGCCGGCCCGGCGATGGTACTGCGGCTAATTCCTGCCAAAATATTGACAATGGAGGAATTGAAGCTGCCGGAGGTCTTTAGGAAAATATGCGGCTACCACAAAGGGCTGATTTTGGTGACGGGCCCCACAGGTTCGGGCAAATCTACCACCTTGGCCGCGATGATCGACTACATCAATAAGAATAAAGCCTACAACATCATCACGATCGAAGACCCCGTAGAATTCGTACACGAAAGCAAAAAATCCTTGATCAAGCACCGGGAAGTCGGCAGGCACACCCTCAAGTTTATCAGCGCTCTCAAAGGCGCTCTGCGACAAGACCCGGATATGCTGCTAGTAGGAGAAATTCGGGACAGAGAGACGGTGGAAATCGCCCTCAAAGCCTCTCAAACCGGTCACTTAGTTGCAGGAACCCTGCACACCAACAGTGCGGTTAAGACCCTGAACCGGATTCTGGATATGTTCGGGGCGGAAGAACAGGATGCCATACGGGTTTCAATTTCCGAATCCCTAGTGGCGATTATCGCTCAACTGCTGTGCAAAACCACAGACGGGAAGCGGGCTGCTTTCCACGACGTTATGATCAATACCGACGTGGTTAAGGAATACATTCTGAAGGGGCAGAATGAGGAAATCAATCAAATCATGATCAAAGATACTTATGAAGGCATGACGACGATGAATAAGTCGCTCTACGGTCTTTATCAAGAAGGTCGGATTACTGAAGAACTTTGTGTAGAGAACTCGCCGTTCCCGAACGAAATGGCTCAGATGCTGCGAGGTCGAGTCTAAAGGTCGAGTGTTAACAGTTAGCAGTTAAAAGTTAACTGTTAACTGTTAACTGTTAACTGTTATTGGTGTACTTAATTGAAAGTCGATCGCCCGATATTGCCGGAATTTTTCAAAGGCATTGCGCTGTTTACACCAGGGGGAGACTTAATCTATTGCATAGACTCCCGCAAGCAAACTCAGTGGCACTTGCAGTTGTGCGTAGCTCTACAGGAGATACTGGGCTTGTCGGAACCGCCGCATTTTTTGATACCTTGCTACACGGCAACCGTTGACTGCTGGCTCGATCCGAGCGTTCGGCAGTTGCGAGTTGCTGCCGAGGCATACCCCCCGGTGCTGCGACATCAAACGCTGCTAAATGCCATTTTTGGGACTGGCGACTTGGTTTGGCACCCCCGGAGTGAAGAAATGTGCGAACCGATGGCGATCGCAACTTATCACGAACAATTCCCCGAACTTTGGGAAAATCACGACTTAGTTGTACAGTATCCGATCTCCGTTGGGCGATCGGACTCTCGCAGTTCGATCTTACCTCCCTCCCGCTTCCGGCAATCGCAGCCGATGCAGCCAACCAAACCAACAGCACTAACCCCACCGCCACAAACTCGAGGGTATGTTTTGCGGCTGTTTGTTTCCGGCAGCAACCCCAGCACCGAACGCACCCTAGAAACTTTATACCAGTTGTTAGAGCAATCCCTCGATCGTCCCTACACTTTGAAAGTAATTGATGTTTTGAAACATCCCGAACAAGCTGAGGCAGATCAGATTTCAGCAACTCCTACGTTGATTAAAATCTGGCCGAAACCCGTGCGGCGAATAGTCGGCGAATTGAACGATGATGAAAAAATAATGCGGCTGCTAAGTTATTCGGAATTTTAGATTTTTCCGAGGATTTTTTGCGATTATTTAATCACTTCGCGATCGCACACATTGTATCTGTAGGGTGCGCAGTGCGCACCTTACCCCTGTTTGGGGAGGAGCAGACCATTTTTTGGCCTTATTCCTATCTCCAAAACAGATGCTCCCAAAGTCGATCGACTTAATCAGGCAAACAAACATCAGGAGCGCACAAACCTGCAAAATCCAAAGTTGTGACTGTCAGCGTATCCAACTCAACTCGCCGAATCGCATGATTGTTCGTATCAGCAATAAATAAGTGAGACCCGATCGCGCTCAAGCCCGAAGGTTCAAAAAACCGAGCATTAAGACCTTTAGCATCAACCAAACCTGCTGTACCATCTCCAATCATCGTTCTGCACGTACCGCCCCGGTGGTCGATCCGCTTAATTTTGTGATTGTAAGTATCAGCAACCCAGAGGTAATTTTGAGCGTATTCAACACCCAAACAGTGCTGCAACCTTACCTCCTCAGCGCGACCATCTTTATCCCCAAAACCAAACAATTCACCGCTACCGCAGACAGTTCGCACCTTCGGGTCTTCATCAATACCCACAGCGCGAATCGAACTAATTTCGCTGTCAGCAACAAACAACTCCGATCGATCCGTAGACAGGCCGCTGGGCTGAGAAAAAGCAGATTCTGCAAGATTCCCGTCAACACAGGATTCTCGGCCAATACCCGCATAAGTGGCGATCGTGCCAGTGTCTAACTGCATTTCCCAAATTTGGTGGGAACCCGCCATTGCAATAAAAAGTCTATTTCCAACTCTTTCTAAATCCCAAGGCGAATTCAATTGCGTTTCTAAACCCTTGCCGCTGCGGGGTGCAATTTCGTGACTTTGTTCGCCCGTACCAGCAACAGTTTCCACCCGTTGAGTCGTAAAATCAATCTTTCGGAGAGCGTGATTTTCCGTATCAGCAACATATAGAATTTGACTTTCTGTATCAAAAGCCATACCTTGAGGTGCAAAAAACTCAGCTTCTTCAAAGTCCCCGTCAGTTAAACCCGGTTTCCCCGTACCGATGACGTGCAGCACCTCACCTTCAATGGTGCTGACAACAATCCTATTGTGGCCAGAATCCGCAATAAACAAGCAAGAACCGACTAAGTTTTGGATGACTGAATTAGCAGGCCCGGGCAATACAGTTTCATCTACAGATTCATTTTCCTGACTCATTTCTCCCAAAAGCGCGACCTGTTGGTGAAGATGTTTTGCCTCCGTTGCAGCGATCGCAAATGCCAGCACTTTTCCAGGAAAAGCCAGCGGTGTTGATAAAGGTTTGCGCTGTTTTTCTAACCTAAAACGGAGTTCTTTAAAGTTGAGTGCATTTTTATCTTTGTATTCAGCAATTAACTTGCCAACTAACTCGTCAAGTGCTTCTCTATTGCCTTCGCCGGAAACAAAGCCGACGACATAACTTTCGGGATCGATCACCATTAAAGTCGGCCAAGCGCGAACCGCGTAGCTTTGCCAAACTTTCATGCCGCTGTCTACGATTACCGGATGTTCGATATCGTAGCGGAGGATAGCTTGGCGGATGTTTTCTACTTCTTTTTCATTTTCAAATTTTGCTGAGTGAACGCCGATAACGGTGAGGGAATCTTTATATTTTTGTTCGAGGTATTTTAAGTCTGGGAGGACGTGCAAGCAGTTGATGCAGCAGTACGTCCAGAAGTCGAGGAGGACGACGCGCCCTTTTAAGGATTCAATGGATAAAGGTTTCTCGGTGTTTAGCCAGGGGTAGTTTCCGGGGAATTCTGGTGCTCTGACGCGGGGCATGGCATCTCCTAGGTAGGACGTGAATGATTTTTTTACTTCTTTAATTTAGCGGGAAGTTTCGCTGGATGGGGAAAAAGCGGGTTAAACGAGGGCTTTTGGACATAGGCAAGATGGCTGTGCGACGAAAGGGGGCGAGGGGGGCGATCGGGCCTCATTGTCTTTGTTGCGTATAAATACTCAAAAAATCCCTCTTGACCTAAAATCTAAAACAATTATCAAAGGTACTTGACATTTCAGGATGACAAGCTTAAGCTATATCTAGGAACTTTAGCTAAGGTTATGAGAAATCACTCAATGTCCAAAACTATCTATGATGTCATCCAGCGTTTTGAGGTAGAAAAAGGCGTACCCCGCCTGATTTCAACCAATATTCAAGTGATTGAAGGTGGCGAAGATTTGATGTCTTTAGCTGCAAATTTACTCAAGAAACTGGGCTTCTATGACAAGTTTGACGAAAAGCGCACATCTCAATATATAGGGTACAGACTTAAAAACCCGAGGAAAGGAGATAAGCGCTATCAACTTGTTTTAGCTCAGCGGAAAGAGGGTTTATGTATTTCCATTCCCCAAGACAGATTAGAACCATATCTCCTCAACATGAAGTCTCATGTAGTCATCCAAGAACAAGTGGTTAGAGGTGAAAATCTAAAAGCAAGTTATTGGATATTACCTAGTAAAAGAGAGCAGTTTTTGAATTCCATAAAAGGAGAATATTGGCATCTTTTTGAGGAATTTGAAATAGGGGTCAAGAGGGAAATCAAAGGAGATGTTTACCTAAATTCTTATAAAAATTACGAAAACTCATATACAAATTGGGTAGAAGTTTTTCCCAGCGAGATACTGGATGAATTTCAAGCAGATACTTTGAGCAATGACCCCCAATCTTATCTAATAATTAATCCCGATAAACTGTTTCCCTACGCATGGCAAGTATCTATCAATTCAAGTGAAGTTCTAGAAGAGTTTCTTGGTTACTTTGCAAAAATTATCATGGAGGCACAATAATGTCTGTCAAACCCAGAAGACCCCTTCTCAACCCTTACGAAAAGAGCATGATTCAATTCCTTGAGACCTGTGTAGACAACAACTATAAGGTTTCTCCACAGGTTAGCTTATTCCAAATTTGCCAACAAGTCAGCAACCTTGACTGCGAACTGAGAAAGTTTTTGTTTAGCCCCAGTGCTGTGGATGCTCTAATCACAGACTTGAACTACAATCCTTGCCTAGTAGTAGAGTTTCAGTCTCAGTACCACGATAGCCCAGAAGCCAAAGAGCGCGATCGCAAAAAAGCTACTTTACTTGAGTTTGCCAAAGTTCCCTTAATTTGCTCGCGGGTAAAAGACTGTAGTTTATTATATCTCTCGTCTCAAGATGAGCAAGTAGTTTGGAATTTATACACAGGACAAAACAGGGAAAATGCCCAAGCGCTAATCAGGCAATATTGCCAGGAATCAGTCGCGCCTCAACTTTAGCTTATAGCTTGGTAACAGAGCTTATTCGACTCTTGATTCTTCCCAAATCTACCGGGCGATTGGAAATCGCGGCTACACAGACAAAACCCGCCTGCGGGGGTTGAGAAGAAGAGCAATCGTAGATTAGTTTGAGGAACCAACCCTCTGTTTCACTCCGCCCGAGTTTCTTGTTTGTAGCAAGACTTGTTTAAATTGGCACGATTCAGTCCCCCTCTGCTGGGACTTCGTTTGTGTAGGCGCGGTTTAAACCGCCGTTTTTCCTTTGTTTGTGAAAACGGCAGTTTAAACCCCCGTTTTTTCTCCTAACAGCAACCGCCGCCGTTATAATGCCAAGTCGAATCAGTAATTAACACCTTATCCGGCATTAATCCGCCCAACTTCCCAGCAGTTTTATCGCACACCGCCGCCGGAACTCCCCGCTGCAAGACGTGACCGGCCCCGTCATCAAACAGCTCTTCAGACCCCGCATAAATCGCCGTCTTGCCCGTGAAAATGCAAGCTCCGTCATCCGGTACAGGCACTTTGAAAGACACCGAATCCAGGCTTTCTAACAGCAAATCCGCATCCAATTGATAATTGTGTTTGTCCAGCAGCCGATAAGGCCTTCTCGCCCGCACTTCGACTTGCCCAAAACCCACATCTACAAGGTGTTGAACGTATTCTGCGTATGTCAGAGCGCCGGACAAACACAGCGCCCGCAAGCGTTGGTCTTCCTTCAAATGCTGCGGAATTGTGCGAGTTGCGATCGGATCGCTCATCAACAATCTGCCGCCCGGTTTTAACACCCGATAAGTCTCTTTTAATGCTTTAGCTAAATCCGCAGGTTCAAAAATATTAAACAAGCAATTTTGTGCGACAACATCTACAGAAGCATCGGGCACAGGCAACGCAAAAGCATCGCCTTCGCGAATTTCCACAAAACTCGCATCAAACCAATCATTTTCTTGGGCGGCAATTCGCAAATTGCGTGCCGCAGCTTCTCGCATTGCTGGAACCGGATCGACGGCAATTACTGCTCCCTTTAGTCTAGAAAAATAAGCAAATTGCAGTGCTTCTAAACCGCCGCCGACGCCTACATAAAGCACGACTGGATTGCCGACAAGTTCGGCGGCGTGGACTGTTGTACCGCAGCCGTAATTCATTTCTTGCATTTGTTCGGGAATTTTTAATCCTGGCAATTGCAAGGGACTGCTTTGGACGCAGCAAAGTCCGATTTGAGGTGTTTCGGCAACGTCGCTGTAGAATTTGGCTGCTGTTTCGAGGTAGGTCATTTTTGGGTTTCCTTTAATTTTTGACCGCAGATGCACGCTGATTTTCGCGAATGAACGCAGATAAATACAGAAAGAATTTGTTAGGTTGCAAATTCGACTTTTTGTTCTGATTTTGGCTGATTTTCGGGTTCGGAAACTGTTTTTTCGGGAGCAGCTAAGTCGGGGGTTGGCTGGCTAGGAGTTTCAGCGGCAACTGGCGGCGCTGGCGGTACAAGATTGGGAGATTGTTGTGGTATCGCAGGAGCGACTACTTTTGGTACTGGAGCTTTTTCTGTTATTTCTGGCAGGGTTGGCGGCTCTGAAAAAGTAGCAGGTTCGGGTTCTTGACGCCAAAAGTTGCGGAATCGATTGTAGTATCCTTTATATTCCTGTTTCTTGGTTTGGGGAGATGCTGTTGGTGTCGGTTCTATTATTTTAACTGGTACAACAATTTTTGGGGTTTCTAACTGTGGAGTTGCTGTCGGTGTCGGTTCTATTACTTGAACTGGTTCTACAATTTTCGGTGCTTCGAGTTCGGGGGTTGCTGTCGGTACCGGTTCAAGTAATAGAACTGGTTCTACAATTTTCGGCGCTTCGAGTTGGGGGGTTGCTGTCGGTGTCGGTTCTATTACTTGAATGGGAGCAACTTCGGGAGCAACTGTTGGCTCTAAGCTGGGTTCGGTAACTGGGGTTTCTGGAACCGCTGGTGAGGGTTGGACAACTGGTGTTTTTTCTAATGCAGGTGTCGGTTTGGGTTCGGGGGCTTGGTAGGTGCGATCGACTATACCGCGAGTTTCTGCTGCTGTTAGGGAGCCCCGCACTAATTTAGAAAGAGGATCTTGACCGAGCGGTTCGTAATTTATCAGTCTGACTGTATTATTAAAGGCGTTTTTGACGGTATTTCCCCGTTCGTCGAGAAATTCTAGCTGTACCCAGTTTTTCCCTGGCTTGAATCCTTTAAGATATATAGGTTGCCACTGGTCGATCGCAAAAGTTTCGCCGTTAACTGTGGCTCGAATTTTCCAATCGAGTATTTCATCTTGGGAATTTTCTTGTGCCACTTGGTGCTGGGGGGCATTTGTCAAGTAAAAGTCGAGCAGGATGGGTTCTGCGCCGTAGCTGCCTTGGGGGCTGTTGTACGTTAATAGAGGCAATGTTCGATCGGGATTATTGTCCTGTGTTTTGGTAAAAACGTGAAAAGTGGTTTCAGCGAAAGCACCTTCGTTTTTAAAGCTTTCTTCCCAAGGGCGAGCGGCTAACACCCGCAGGGTATGGGTTCCGGGTTCTAAGTCCGAGAGCGTTAAAGGCTGGTTGATGTCGTAAAGCGCTGCATAAGGTTGGTTGTCTAATAAAACTTGCAGGTGGGGGCCCAAACCCAAGTTGGCATCTTTGAAAATGGGGAAGTCCTTAACTTGGAATTGAACGGACACATTTATATCCTGAAGCACTTCGTCAGGTAATGGATTCAAAATACTAATTTGAGGCTGGTAGATTTCTAGAGCCTGACGCAGTTGTTGAATGGCTTCTGGAGGAGAAACCTCTGAGATTCTGTTTACCTCGGCGGTAGCCCAGGCGCTCTTGTTTCCTGATTTGGGCAATTCGGGATGGCCCGCGCCACAACTTGCTAAACCCAAAATTAATACTGCTGCTGCGAATAATGCCAGCAGCCTGCCAGCAACCGTTTTGTGCCAATTGATCCCTATCACGCAACCATACTCCTAGAAGCCTTCTCATAGGGAACTATAGCCCAAAACCGAATTTAGTATTTGGGGATTGCCGATCGGGCATTCGCCAGGCCCGTAGGAGCCCTGATTGAGGTCTTCTCGGGCAACCACTCTTCTGGGACTAATAAATCCCGCAGCCTTTTTCGGAAATATCTCTCTACAAATGAGTATTCCTCCATTGCCTTATCTTTGAGTTTTGTAAAGTTAATGGCAGTACCCCTTGACTTTTTTTCTGGACTGTGGAATTTCAAAGGGTTATTACATCAAGAATAGAGGCTTTTTTAAGTATTGTTAACAAGCGATTAATACTCCTCTAGCAAGCTTATAATTCATAAAACTCCCTCAAAAGGAGCAGTCGCATCAAGCCTAAATCAGGAACTCGATCGGCAGCTCATCTGGCGAGAAGAGTTGGCAGTACCCAGGGACATTGTTAGCGACACTGGGAAACTGGCTTCTTCTTGGAAGCAAAATGCTTGGAGAGACGATGCACCTGCGTCTAACTCTGCAAAGAGTGAAGTGCAAGCTGTTTCGGTGAACCAAGAATCCCCGTACCAAAAGCCCGGGGAGTGTCAGATACAGTATTTCAGTTCTCGTTCCTTGTCTTACCGAGAGGAGAGTCTTCATGACCATTAGTCCTCCAGAGCGAGAGGCAAAAGTTAGGGTAGTAGTCGATAAGAATCCGGTTCCAACTTCCTTCGAGAAGTGGTCAAAACCAGGTCATTTCGATCGCACTCTAGCTAAGGGACCAAAAACCACCACTTGGATTTGGAACCTCCACGCTAACGCTCACGACTTTGACAGTCATACAAGTGACTTAGAAGACGTTTCGCGCAAAATCTTTAGCGCTCACTTCGGCCACTTGGCAGTAATTTTCGTATGGTTGAGCGGCGCATATTTCCACGGCGCTAAATTCTCCAACTACGAAGCTTGGCTGACAGATCCTACAGCCATCAAGCCCAGCGCTCAAGTGGTTTGGCCGATTTTTGGTCAAGAAATTTTAAATGCAGATGTAGGCGGCGGCTTTCACGGAATTCAGATCACCTCTGGTCTGTTTCAACTGTGGCGCGCCAACGGCATCACTAACTCATACCAGCTATATTGCACTGCGATCGGCGCTTTGGTAATGGCAGCTTTGATGCTATTTGCCGGTTGGTTCCACTATCACGTCCGCGCTCCGAAACTGGAATGGTTTCAGAACGTAGAATCGATGATGAACCACCACTTGGCAGGTTTGCTAGGCTGCGGATGCTTGGGCTTTGCAGGACAACAAATTCACGTTGCTCTGCCGATAAATGCTTGCATGGACGCGATAGATGCAGGCTCACCCCTGACAGTGGGCGGCAAGCTGATTAAAACAGTTGCTGATATCCCCCTGCCGCATGAGTGGATTTTGACACCGGGCTTGATGGCTGACATCTACCCGAGTTTCGCAAAAGGTTTAACCCCCTTCTTCACCCTAAACTGGGGCGCATACGCAGACTTCCTGACCTTCAAAGGCGGTCTGAACCCCACTACAGGCGGTTTGTGGCTGACAGATACAGCGCACCACCACTTAGCTTTGGCAGTGCTGTTCATCGTCGCCGGACACTTCTACCGCACGAACTGGGGCATCGGCCACAGCTTCAAAGAAGTTCTGGAAGCTCACAAAGGCCCCTTCACTGGCGAAGGCCACAAGGGGATGTACGAAATCTTCACGCAGTCCTGGCACGCCCAACTGTCGTGGAACTTGGCCTTGATGGGCTCTTTGAGCATCATCGTGGCTCACCACATGTACGCGATGCCTCCGTATCCGTACATCGCGACCGACTACCCGACTCAGCTATCCCTGTTCACCCACCACATGTGGATTGGCGGATTCCTGATTGTTGGGGGAGCGGCTCACGCAGCAATCTTCATGGTGCGGGACTACGATCCGGCCGTGCACGTTAATAACCTGCTCGATCGCGTAATCCGCCACAGAGATGCAATCATCTCTCACCTCAACTGGGTTTGCATATTCTTGGGCTTCCACAGCTTCGGTCTGTACGTTCACAACGACACGATGCGGGCTTTCGGTCGTCCTCAAGATTTGTTCTCGGATACCGGGATTCAGTTGCGTCCGATATTTGCCCAGTGGGTGCAAAACATCCACGCCTTGGCTCCGGGCACAACAGCGCCTAATGCTACGGAAATCGTCAGCCACGCTTTTGGCGGCGGTGCAGTAGTAGTAGCGGGCAAAGTAGCGATGATGCCGATCGAGTTGGGTACGGCGGACTTCTTGATCCACCACATCCACGCTTTCACCATTCACGTTACAGTCCTGATCCTCTTGAAGGGTGTGTTGTTCGCACGCAGTTCTCGTTTGGTTCCTGACAAAGGTAACTTGGGCTTCCGGTTCCCTTGCGACGGCCCCGGCCGTGGCGGCACCTGCCAAGTTTCAGGTTGGGATCACGTGTTCCTAGGCCTGTTCTGGATGTACAACTGCATCTCGATCGTGATTTTCCACTTTAGCTGGAAAATGCAATCGGACGTGTGGGGAACTGTATCGCCAGATGGCACAATTTCTCACATCACCGGTGGTAACTTCGCACAAAGTGCGATCACGATTAACGGCTGGCTGCGGGACTTCCTTTGGGCGCAAGCTTCTCAGGTGATTCAGTCCTACGGTTCGGCACTGTCGGCCTACGGTCTGATGTTCCTAGCCGGACACTTCGTCTTCGCCTTCAGCTTGATGTTCCTGTTCAGCGGCCGCGGCTACTGGCAAGAACTGATTGAGTCGATTGTTTGGGCTCACAACAAGCTCAAGGTAGCTCCGTCGATTCAGCCTCGCGCTCTGAGCATTATTCAGGGTCGGGCTGTGGGTGTAGCTCACTACCTCCTAGGAGGAATTGTCACTACGTGGGCATTTTTCCTAGCGCGAATCATTTCGGTAGGGTAAACTACCCCTAGGTTTTGGATTCTCGATTTGGGAGGAATCTCAAATCGAGAATCCAAACTCCGAACCGAATCCCTTCAATTTTGTTCAGGATTCAGGATTAATCAAGGCTTATGGCAACGAAATTTCCAAAATTTAGCCAAGACCTTGCCCAAGACCCGACCACACGGCGGATCTGGTACGGGATTGCCACAGCACACGACTTTGAAAGCCACGATGGCATGACCGAAGAAAATCTTTACCAAAAGATTTTTGCTTCTCACTTCGGCCACCTAGCAATCATTTTCTTGTGGACATCGGGCAGCCTGTTCCACGTAGCATGGCAAGGTAACTTTGAACAGTGGATTAAAGACCCTCTAAACGTCCGCCCGATCGCTCACGCGATTTGGGACCCGCAATTCGGCGCTCCGGCAGTAGAAGCTTTCACTCAAGGGGGCGCTTCTAACCCGGTGGACATCTCTTACTCCGGTGTCTACCACTGGTGGTTCACTCAAGGGATTCGGACAAACGCCGACCTGTATCAAGGAGCTATCTTCTTGCTACTGTTGGCGGCTGTCTTCCTGTTCGCAGGTTGGTTGCACCTCCAGCCCAAGTACCGCCCCAGCTTGTCTTGGTTCAAAAATGCTGAATCTCGTCTCAACCACCACTTGGCTGGTTTGTTCGGTGTCAGCTCTTTGGCTTGGACTGGTCACATGGTTCACGTTGCTATCCCCGAATCTCGCGGACAGCACGTAGGTTGGGACAACTTCCTGTCTACCCCACCTCACCCGGCCGGTTTGGCTCCGTTCTTCACTGGTAACTGGGGCGTATACGCCGAGAACCCAGATTCAGCGAGCCATGTCTTCGGTACTTCCGAAGGCGCGGGAACCGCAATTCTGACTTTCTTGGGCGGCTTCCACCCTCAAACAGAATCCCTGTGGCTGACAGACATCGCTCACCACCACTTGGCGATCGCAGTTCTGTTTATCGTTGCCGGTCATATGTACCGGACTAACTTCGGTATCGGTCACAGCATCAAAGAAATGTGCGATGCCAAAGATTTCTTTGGCAAGAAAGTTGAAGGCCCCTTCAATATGCCTCACCAAGGCATTTACGAGACCTACAACAACTCGCTGCACTTCCAATTGGGCTGGCACCTCGCCGCTTTGGGCGTCATTACCTCCCTGGTAGCGCAGCATATGTACGCGATGCCTCCCTACGCTTTCATAGCGCAGGATCACACAACGATGGCTGCGTTGTACACGCACCACCAGTACATCGCTGGATTCATCATGGTCGGCGCTTTCGCCCACGGAGCTATCTTCTTGGTGCGGGACTACGATCCTGAAGCAAACAAAGGCAACGTGCTCGATCGCGTGTTGCAGCACAAAGAAGCGATTATCTCTCACTTGAGCTGGGTGTCGCTGTTCTTGGGCTTCCACACTCTCGGCTTGTACGTTCACAATGACGTTGTAGTTGCTTTCGGTACTCCTGAAAAGCAAATCTTGATTGAACCAGTGTTCGCACAGTTCATCCAAGCTGCTCACGGAAAAGCTCTCTACGGCATGGACGTGCTGTTGTCTAACCCCGACAGCATTGCTTCTACCGCTTGGCCGAACTACGGCAACGTATGGCTCCCAGGCTGGTTGGATGCGATTAACAACGGTACTAATTCTCTGTTCTTGGCGATCGGACCTGGCGATTTCTTGGTTCACCACGCGATCGCACTAGGCTTGCACACCACCACCTTGATCTTGGTCAAGGGCGCTCTGGATGCACGCGGTTCTAAGCTGATGCCGGACAAAAAAGACTTCGGTTATGCTTTTCCTTGCGACGGCCCCGGCCGTGGCGGTACCTGCGATGTCTCTGCTTGGGACGCGATGTACATGTCTGTCTTCTGGATGCTGAACACCCTAGCTTGGGTAACGTTCTACTGGCACTGGAAGCACCTGGGCATCTGGCAAGGTAATGTGGCTCAGTTCAATGAGTCTTCTACCTACCTGATGGGCTGGTTCCGCGATTACCTCTGGCTGTATTCTTCTCAGTTGATCAACGGTTACAACCCGTATGGTACTAACAACTTGTCAGTCTGGGCTTGGATGTTCTTATTCGGACACCTTGTTTGGGCAACTGGTTTCATGTTCCTGATCTCTTGGAGAGGTTACTGGCAAGAATTGATCGAGACTTTGGTTTGGGCTCACGAGCGCACTCCTTTGGCTAACTTGGTTCGCTGGAAAGACAAGCCTGTTGCTTTGTCGATCGTCCAAGGTCGTTTGGTTGGCTTAGTTCACTTCTCGGTGGGCAACGTCCTCACTTACGCGGCCTTTGTAATTGCCTCGACGGCCGGGAAATTCGGATAACTCTGAATTCTGGTTTCTAGGTAATTAAATGAAATCCCCTGCCTTCTGGCGGGGGATTTTTTGGTATATGTTGGTTAAGGTAAAGGAGAGGAGCAAGTTTGTATGGCTAAGGATCGCGAATTAAATAACTTACAATTTTAATTGTTATTGTGGGATGGGCGTCCCGCCCGTCCAAAAAGGGCGGGCTTTCCCGCCCAACCCCTACTCCCCACTTTCAAGAGTGTAAGTTATTTAATTCTCATTCCTAAGTTGCCAGATGAAACTATCACAAGTGCATTGAATTTACAGCGGAGGCTGTTGGAAGGAATTGATGCAGCCAAAGCAGCAGAATCTGCCATTTTTGAACAATCTGGGGAGACAGATGCAACAGCTACAGTTTTAGACCAACTTCAAAATTCTGCTGAACGGCTAAGAGAGCCTTACTCTCGTCTCTACACATTGTTACTGCGGATTGCTGAGGCTCAGCCCGCCTCCTCTGCTATGCTAGATTTACTATATCGGAGCATTGAGCAAGGACAAGCTGCGCTTGATGCGTCAGCAGCAAGTGTTCAAGAAGCTAAAAGGGATTGGAACATACTATGAACGAGCAAAAACAAATTCCCGATCCAGAGAAAGTTAAGAAAACTGTCGCCATGCTTCGGGATAGCAATCGAATGCTGGAAGCTTGGACTCAAACACTAGATGAACTAATTGCGATCGTAGAAGCTGATATTCGCAATAGTCCGATTAATGTTCATCGGCGGGAGAATGCGAAGCGGTTGGCTGAGTCTGTCAAGCAGGAATAGGTGCGATCGTATTCCCTATCTTTAACATGAGCCTGTAGGTAATTCACAGTGCATGAATACTTGCAATACCAAAAACAATATATGTTTTATTTCTGGGATGTTGGATTCGGATACAAGTTTGGCTGTACTGCACGCGGTGATTGGAGTGGCTTGAGATGCTCGCGCTTTATGGAATACAATCCTTGACAGCGACACAACAATTCTGTGGCAGCGGACTCAATCGTATTACCCTTAGCCTCGTCAAAATATGGGAATTACAAGTCAGCTTAAAGAAATATCGTTAGCGACGTTTGAGAGGCTGAAAAAAGAGCCAGTCCTCGTTGAGGCTTTTCTTAGCGCAAAGTGGTTGCCTGAATCCACTTTTTGGGAAACGGCAACCCATTGGCCTGCTGCATCTGCCAAACTGATAAAGCGAAATTGTGAGACAGCATTTTTCAGAATACCTTCCCTGCGAGAACAGTTCGTTTCTGAGTGGGAAACACCAGACATAGACTTGAACAAAAACTTTCAATAACTTACATTCTTATTGGCTGGATACATCCCAGGCTACATTTTCGATCGAGCAACTATTCCAGATATCAAAGAAAACACCTATCTTATGGCAAAAGCCAAAGGGAAAGATTTTTTCCCTTTTCTGGTAATTGAAAATTCGAGATGGGATGGTTTGCCTTTGGTGAATGCTATCGGTGCTGGTTCAGAGATTGGTTACAGTACGGGATATGGAGCGGTGCGGTATCTTCTGCCTGATGAAATTACACGGATATTGAACGGTTTGGTCGCGCTGGGAGAACAAGGGTTTCAAAGTCGCTATCTTCGAGAAGCAGATCGAGATGAACCGATCTCGTGGATTGATTGGGGAGAAGAAGAAATCTTGGAGTGGTTGACCGACTACTACAATGAAATGTTGAATTACTATCAAAAAGCTTCCGCCGATCGAAATGCTATGTTACTTTACTTGACCTAGGCTTTTAATTTAACAGGATATCGATCGCTTCGATCGAATCCTAGCTCTTTTCACCCAAGCTTTTAACCCTGTATGACATTGCCACAAAAAAAGAGTAGAAAAATTGAGGTCGATGGCAAAAAATATCGCTGGCTCATTTCTAAGCGTGAAGGGACGATCGATCTTTCCATTGAAGCAGATGGGTATTCAGGGCAATTGCTACAGGCTTTTTTTGAGCCACATGATTCTTATCAGTGTGAAGTAGGAGGTCGATGGCAGCGAGTTAGTCAAGCAGTTTCAGTCACGCCTAAAGTGGTTAAACAGGTTATTTTGTACGGTTTAGCAAATGGCTGGAAGCCGCATTCACCGAAAAAAGCCTGTTTCTACATTTACACCGCTCGAACTGACGAAATTATCGGTGATTTACCTGCTTTGAGCGATGGCGAACTTCGAGTCAAAGATATTGCGATCGAGCAAGTAAGCGATTTGAGATACGACCTCAGCCTCGATCCAGATTGGCGCAAACAACTATTTGTTGCACCCTTTGAACAGCGATTTCCATTGCCACCAGATTATTTTGCGTTAAGTCAAGAGGTAAGAAACCTCGGTCTGCTATTTTCAATTTTTAATGATGGGTGGACGGATAATGGATTTATTGTATTTGGTATCGAATCAGTTGATTTTCCAGACGTTCAAATGTATACATTTAATAACCCAGAAATTATTTGATTTACCCAGATAATTTAGGAGTCAAATAGATGCGGATCGAAGTCACCTTCCGCTTGGAAATGGAATACAATCCTTGACAGCGGCACAACAATTTTCGATCGCCGACCGAATAGCATTCCCCTCACTTCACCAACAGGTCGATCGCCCTTCTCCCCTCAAATTTCACCATTCACCTGCATTTGATGCACCTTGTCAGCCAATTCTTGCAAGCGCTTTTCATCTAAATCATCGATCGCCAGCATCCCGACATAGATGATTTCCTTCAGCGTTAGTCGGGTTGCTAGCGCCTTTTTCTGCACAAGATCCTTGATAATCGGGCTGACTCCAATGGCGGTACTGGCTCTAGTCACAAAACTAACCGGATATTAACAACTTTGACTAAATCTTAGCACCTTTAAGCTGAGCTTTTAGCTGCGATGCAAAATGCTTAAGCGCGTCTTGACAAGACGAGATAGAAGTGTTTATAGTAGAAAAGTGCAAAGGTCGATCGCCCTATTCCTCCAAAACCTCAACCAAATCTTCAATCATCACATCAAAAGTCCGAGCTAACCTCCGCAGGCAAGTAAAGTCTACCATTGCCATTTCAGGACGACGAGCATAGCTTCTGACAGTGCTATAAATTACCCCAGAGCGATCGGATACTTCCTTAAGCGTCCAACCCTTCTCAGCCGCTAGTTCTCGAATTTTTAGCCTGACTAAACCCATGCTTGACAGTTGATGCAATTGCGTCGTATAATTGTATATGTAAAGAACGATCGCCCCCGGTCTCGACAACTAAAAGGCGATCGTCTTCAAAACTTAAATAGACAGTTACTAGCTGTCTGACTTACCATGATAGCATCATCGCAGCTAAAATCAAGCGCTTTCACCTGCTCCAAGATAATTCATAAATCTTCCATCCTGCATCCGCTGGCGAGATTTGTCACCGAAGAAACAGTCGCACTTTTGTTCAATATCTCAGTTGACGGCATTTACCGCATCGAATGCTGTCGGTACATGGTTTACGTGCACGCCAAAGGCATCAGCCGATTTGTCAGCTACGCCGATTTTCCGCCGATTGTCGGAGTAAATGCGATCGCACTTCAAGATTTTGGCAGATGGTACAAACGCTGGAAAAGCAAGCAAGCACCAGCATTTTGGACTAAATTCTACACATACAAGTTCAAAAAAGCTGTTTCAGTTGACAGATTGCTGGAGTGGGGCCAATTGGTAGCTACTGTTAAATCGGTCATTTCTGGGGCGGGGCTGCAACAGCTACGAGAGGTTTATGCTCAAGAAAAAGATTTGATGGAGAAATTTTAAAGTGCGATCGGCCCGACAAGCAACTGCGAGAAGGGGTACAGGAAAAAATTAAAACAAATGGCTAAGTGAGAAAATGAAGGTAGAAAATAGACAATCACCATGCCTAGGAAAATTCGCGAGTTAAAAGCTCAGATTACCCGTGAGGGTTTTATTTATTTGCCAAAACGCGGAAAAGGCAGCCATGAGAGATGGCAGCATCCTTTGATTGGGAAGACATTAACAATTCCAGGCAAAGACGGAGATGATGTGCCACGATATTTAGAGAAGCAGTTGGCAATATTGTTAGCCGAACTCGACGAGTTAAAGGAGGAAAATTCATGAATCAATATAGTATGATACTCCAATGGTCTGACGAGGATCAACTTTTCCTCGTGACGATTCCAGAGTTTGCCGATCGCGTTGTCATGCCCTGTACCCACGGCCAAACCCGCGAAGAAGCCATCCGACATGGCGAAGAAGTGCTCGAAATGTATCTAGAAGCTTGGCAGGAAGAAGGTGAACCCATCCCCGCACCTAGCATTCTTCAAATCGCCTAGAACACTTCATCCTCGATTCCCACCCACCATTCCCCCAAATTCATTAAATCTTTGTGAAGGTCAGTAAGTTCTCTCATATACTCTTCAGCAGAAATCTCCGATCGCCTTTCTTGCAATTTTTTGAGTCGCAGTTGCACCAACAGCCAAGGTTTGGAAATCCCGTCCTTTGCTTCGATATATTTGGCTAAATCTTTGCTGTCCATTTGCGATTTATCTCCTTAGTTTTGACGGCAGAAGACGGCGATTGAAATCGCGCCTACAAAAACAAAACCCGCCTCCGCGGGTTGAAGAACCTGCCGTTAAAATTACGTTGTTTTCTTCAGTCCGCGGAGGCGGACATCGTTTGTGTAGACGCGGTTTTAACCGCCGTCTTCCCTCGCGGACAAACATCCTTTACCTGTAATCCGAAGTCTGAATATTCTTCAACTTCGCAGCATATTTCATGCCGTATTCCGGGCGACAGAAGCGATCGATCTGAGACTCAAAGAAAGCTCGATTTGCCTTCAAATGCTTCGGATTCGGGTCATCTAAAGGATACAAAAGAGCAGTCCGCAAAGCTTGAATCACCGCCGAAGTAACGCAGTACATCGATCGCTGAAATGTCACCCCAATTTGATTGAGGATATCATCTTCGCCGCGACAGCGCTGTTTGTAGAAATCCATCAAATAAGGCGGCAGGAAATGCAGCATATCTTGTGCTAGCAAAGTCGGCGGAATCCCCGCCGTACCTACCGGGAATTTGTCTGCATAAAGCACTCCGTAGTGGAAGTCTTTTTGGTCGTCAGGAACTTCCTTAGCTTGAGCGTTGTAAGATTTGGTGCCTCGGAACGGCGAAGTGCGGTAAAATACAGCTTCCACGTAAGGTAACGCTGCTTCGTAAAGCCAAGTGAAACCCTTAGATTTCGGGATGATTTCGTAGGTTTCGCCGTCGATTTGAACGTGGTGGTAAATGGGGCGTCCCGCGATCGCAAATATGCCATTTACTAGGAAATCCATCGCCTGCGGGACAGTGGTAACTTTCCCTTCGTCGTACAAGTCGGAAACCTCAAAAAACACCGGCGCCATGACTTCCCAGAATAAACCGAGATTGCTGTAATAAGACATTTGGCGGCACTGTTCTAAAAACATTTCTGGAAATGCTTTGTGCAGTCCCAGCATGAACGGGTCTTTTTTGAAGTAAGCTTTAATTGCCCGATCGGCATTAGCCTTATATTCGTCACTGTCCAAATAAGGATCGAATTGATTGGTAGGCACGTACAAGCCCCGGTGCCAAAGCATTGACCTCATACACTCTTCGGCAAATTCCATGTTAATGCGATCGTGCCACAAATGGTGAAACAGCTGCGGCATTTTCCCAGTTTCACCCTTCTCCATGAACTCCAAAAGTTCCGGGTGAACACTTCCAGTCCCCCGCCATATCCGCAAATCTGCACCGTCGCCTGCATAGTGATTTTGCAAGTCTAAATACTCCTGGGGCAAGAAGTATTTAAAGAAAGGAAGCGGGTGTAAAAATACTCGTTCGGCGATGTAAAGTAAATCCCGCCAGTAAAAGTCCATCGGCACCGCGTAAGCTTTCCAGATAGCGATGATTTGCATCAGATTTTCCGGCGTATCTGGAATCATCGCGCCGCCAGCTTCGAGTCGGTGAATTACTTCGGCAAATTCGTGTTTGGAAGCAGGTAGTTTAGTGGCTGGTTTTGTAGGAGTTTGTACCATTTTGATTCCCTCTAAAATTAATTCCCAATTTCCTGTAGTATCAGCTAATATTAGCGGTTATATGGTTTTGGTAGTGTCAATTCCCAGGAGATAGCTAAGCCATCTCCTGGGAGATCCTACTACTTATCTGTCGCGCTTTCCAGCCCAAGGAGGAGGGCCTTCTGGAGAGCGGATATCGATCGTAGTTCCATCGGCCCGCTTAATAGAAAAGGCATCAAATTCACCTTCATCCATCTCGCCGACAACTGTTACCTGTTCGTTTTTGCTTAGATTAACTTGACGCCACCAGCGAGGGCCGGCATCGACAATTACTTGTCCGGTGCCATCATCCAGAATGAAATCATTTCCTACGACACTAACTACTGTGCCTGATATGGTAATTCCCTTGTTGGACGATCGCAAATCCCCGATCCGGTTTTGAGCTTGTACTAAAACGGGATTTATCAGTCCGATCGGGTTTTGAGCTTGTACTAAAACGGGATTTATCAGTACGGCAAAAGCCGTAATTGTGGCTAAACTGAAAAATACTTTCTGTTTCACAATGAACTACCTCCTGATGGTTGGTGCGACTTTAGTTGCTAAGGTATGGCAACTGCCAGAGCAGTGCCGGACATTGATGGCTGAAACCTTTGAGAGGCAAGCATTTTACTCTTGACTCCCGACTCCTGACGAATGCTATAAGTAACCAATGATTAACCAAACGCCGATCGTCCTATCAATAGTATCACACAGAAGGAATGGCGCGATCGCGGCGCGTAGGGCAACAGGAATACCGATAATAAATTTTACCATCGGTGGGTTTTTGATTAATTACTAATGTCGATCGTCTCCGATCTTTCCCGCAGCATAGCCACAATCGGTATTTGGGCATTTCTGTCCGCCGGCAGAGTTGCAACGATCGCATTTGTAGTAGATTCGCTCCACTTCAGCAACCAAGCCGGTTGAATTCCCAAAACAAAAATGATGCCCGCCAAAACCAGCGCCGGCATATTTTCAGCAAACGTAACTGGAGGGTAGTAAGCCGTGGCATTGTCCAACTTCCCAAAACAGGTGCGGTTGAGCAGAATCACAAAGTAAACTGCTGTTAAACCAGAAGCTAAAATGCAGATTAAAGTTGGAATTGGAAAGACCGAAAAACTGCCCTGAAATACTAAAAATTCGGCAATAAAACCCACCAAACCGGGAATTCCGGCGCTTGCCATGCCGCCCAAAACTAACAGGGAACTGGCTGTGGGCAAACCCCGCATCGGGTTCATCAAACCGTTGAGCACGTCCAAATCCCGCGTGCCAACTTTGGTTTCGATGATGCCTACCAAATAAAACAGCAAAGCTAAAATTAAGCCGTGGCTTACCATTTGCCCGACTGCGCCGATTAATGCCAGCTTCGTACCCGCCGCGCAAGCAACGAGGATGTAGCCCATATGCCCGATCGAACTATAGGCTACCATGCGCTTGATGTCTTTTTGGGCGATCGCGCTCAAAGCCCCGTACATCACGCTCACAGTCCCGATAATCGCTAAAGCGGGAGCTATAATCGACCAAGTTTCGGGAAACATCTGCAACCCGAACCGCACTAAACCGTAAGTTCCCAACTTCGCCAAAATCCCTCCCAGCAGAATTGCTGTTGCTGGCGAAGCTTCGACGTAAGCATCAGGCAGCCAAGTATGCAGCGGCACTAAAGGAATTTTAATTCCCAACCCAATTAGCACAATTGTTAGCAGGATCAATTGCGTTTTCAAGGGCAATTCTTGAGTGTTAATCGCAGTGTAATCGAAATTTAAAGAGCCACTCAACCAAGCAACACCCAAAAATCCTGCTAAAACTAAAAATCCCGAAACAGCCGTGTAGATCAGAAACTTCATGGCCGCGTATTCTCGCTGCTTGCCACCCCAAATCGCAATCAACAGGTAAAAAGGAATTAATTCTATTTCGTAAAACAGTACAAACAGCAGCAAATTTTGAGACATCAAAGCTCCGGCAATACCAGCATTGATCAGCAAAATCAAAGCGTAGTAAAGCTGGGGGCGCTCCATCTCTTTGCCAGTGCCGTAAATGACTAATAGCGTCAGCAATGCACTCAGAACCAGCAGCGGCAAAGACAAGCCGTCAATCCCCAAGTTGTAGCTCAAACCTAATTGTGGAATCCAAGGCAAATATTCTTGAAATTGCAGTCCCGAATTGGCTGGATCGAATTGAGTCAGCAGCCAGATATTCAACAGGAAAACAGCAGCAGCAAAAGCCGAGGCTACTGAACGCAAACGTGTCCCATTGATGTTTCCGGGCAGGAACCCGACTACCGCAGCGCCCAACGCGGGCAACCAGAGCAAGGCACTAAGCATAATGTGTCAAGAGTGAAGAGTAAAGAATCTATTTTGCAGGATATTGTCTTTGATAGTTTGAGAGTTTAGATATTAAAACTTTTCCAAATTCTCAATCCCAAATTCCATCACGACTCAGAAAGAATACTGACTCTCCCCGTGTCTAAATCGTAGTATGCACCGACAACTTTCAGTTTGTTCTCCGCAATTAACTTAGAGATAACTGGAGATGCTTTCAACCTGTTAGCTTGCAGCACAACATTGGCTTTTGAGGCATTTTCTAAACGATCGCCCGTTTGGCCTTTCGATCTTTCAACAGCAGGCTTAATTGCCTCGAGCAAACTGCCAATCTGACCGGGAACTTGAACTCCTTTGATGGTTGCTTCTACCGCACCGCACCTTTTATGCCCGACTACCACAAGCACTTTTGCTCCCAGTACCAGCGTGCCAAATTCCAGGCTGCCAATTTCTTCTGGAGTAGTAACATTTCCGGCCACGCGACACACAAATAAATCTCCCAATCCCTGATCGAAGATAATTTCCGAAGGAAAGCGGGAATCTGCACAGCCGAGAATAGCAGCAAAGGGTTTTTGAGCTATGGCAACTTCGAGGAGGCGGGGTAAGTCTTGGTTAGGACTTTGGCGTTTTTTGTCAACAAACCGCTGGTTTCCGTCCATTAACTGTTTCAGAGCTGCATCGGGAGTCAAGTCATTTTGAGCAATTGCCGGTGCGGGTGCAGCCAAATCAGCGCCTGCTCTTGCTGCTAGTATCCCTGTCCCGATCGCACCTGCGACAAATTTGAGCGAATTGCGCCGGGAAAGATTTACTTGTCTGTCATTTGTACTCATTGATGCTGCCTTAAGAGAGAATGTTTGAAATCTTTATTCAAGAATTCATGATTTTAAGATTTTAGATTAAAAGTGTCACCTAAAATCTGCAATCTTATTATCTCTTTACCCGCCCACAATCAGCGACAAGCGAGCTAGCAGCGGCCAGCTTACTATCAGTCCCAAAACTCCAATTCCGAACAGAATTGTCAGGGCGTAAAACTGAGTTTGGCCGTTAACGTTGTACTTGAGGCTTTGCCCGCCGAAAACTGTTGCAAAACCGATTAGATTTACGAAGCCGTCAACAATATTGCGATCGAACCAGGATATGATTTGGGAAACCAGACCGACTGCAAATATCACTGTCACCCGGTAAAGTTGGGCAGTGTAAAAGTCGTAAGCAAAAAAGTCTTGCAAAGCTTGAGAACCAATTCGCACCGGTTTTTCCCATTTCTCGTTCAGGTAAACAAATGCTCCTGCACCGATGCCGATCGCACTTGACAAAACTAGCAGTCCAGTGGCGGTATAATTCAAAGTTGCCACAGGTAATAAATGCCACGCCGCCAGCAAGTGCGGAACGTGCAGAGTAAAGCCCATTAAAACAGTCATCGGCAAGATGAAAGGCCAGTGAACTTCCGGCGCTCGTTCGGTCATTTGCTTTGGTTTGCCGCCGAAAACTAAACCGAAGACGCGCACCAACCCAAAAGCAGTGACACCGTTGACAAACAAAACTATTCCTAACAAGAAAGGGTGAGTTTCCCAAAGCCCGGATGTGAACTCTTCTAAAGCCCAGAAACAGCCGAAGGGTGGCAGTCCCACCAATCCAGCGCTACCGACAATAAACGATATCGCCGATATCGGCCGCTTTCCCCACAAACCGCCAAGAGAACGGACATCCTGAGTGATGCTGTTCCAAACTACCGAACCGATGCTCATCACTAGCAAACCCATTGCCAAGGTGTAGGCAAATATCAATGTCAGGGCTGTCTGGGCTTGTCCGGTGCCGACGGCGATAAATACTAAGCCCATGTAAGCGCTGACTATATAGGAAAGCGTGCGTTTGATGTCAATTTGGGCGATCGCAATTAATGAAGCACCAACCGCCGTCGCAGCGCCTACAATAATAGTTGTCTTCAGTCCGATCGGCGACAAAGCAATCACCGGCTGCAACTTAATCAATATCCAAGCACCAGTTTCCACAACTACGGTGTTCCGCAAAATTGTCGCCGGCAGCGGGCCTTCCATCGCCTCATCCAGCCACAGGTGCAAGGGAAACTGAGCGCACTTACCCATCGGGCCGGCAATCAAAGCTAAAGTCAACAGCGTCGCTACAGTGGGGTCAAGCTTTGCAGTCTGGGCCCAAACAGCCAACTCGTCAAAATTCCAAGTTCCAGCCAGCGGCAGAATGGCAACTACCCCCATCAGCAGGAATAAGTCACCCACCCGCTTTGTCAAGAAAGCATCGCGAGCTCCCGTCACCACCAAAGACTGATTGAACCACAGCCCGACTAGCAGGTAAGTACCCAAAGTCAGAACTTCCAAAATCATGTAACTGAAAAACAGGGAATTGCACAGTACCAACCCGCACATCCCGGCTTCAAACAGCCCCATCAGGGAAAAGAACCGAGCCCAGCCCCAGTCCATTTCCATGTAACCGAAAGCATAAATCTGCGCCAGCAAGTTCAGTCCGGTAATCAAAACTGTCGCCCCGACGGTGACAGCAGAAATTTCTACGGGAATGGTTAAGTCTAAACCTGCTACGTTCAGCCAGGGAATCAACTGGTGTTGGGCAGGTTGGTTCCAGATAGCTGTGAGGGCGATGACGCCGTGTACGAAAGCGAAGAAGGTTAATATGGCGTTCACGTAACCGGATGGTCTCGGCCCCGTGTGGCGGGTAACTGCGGGAAACCACAGCATCGACAGAACTCCGCCGATGAGCGGATAGCAAGGTATGAACCAAACGGTCTGGAGTAAGATTTGAGCCATTGGCATTACCTGTAAAAGCTACAAAAGTTTAAGAATCTGAGAATAATTCAGAATCGCGCTGACGGCAGCCGGAAGGCAGAAGGCAGAATTATCGGACTGACGCACGGGTAGTCAGAAACCGGGTTTTTACGAGAAAACTTCGTCGCAGCACCCAGAAACGCATAAAAATCCGGTTTCTTTGTTAGTTATGCGTCTAAGACTGAATTAGAGAGAATTTTTGCTTGTGCCTGGGAGTTCTTTGCTGCCGTCCGATCGGGCGCTTCAGAAGAGACTTATTAATTTTATATTAAGGATTACGTTAAATTTTCATATTTCTAATTCAGGATATCTATATGCAGCAATAAACTGCCCTTATAGGTATTTATAGGGACTGATTGCAGACAAACGAATGTTTGTCGATTTCACATCTTGCACCATTTTCAGGAACAGGCAAGATGCCTGTTCCACAAGAATTCAATTTTTTTGTGGGGTGGGTGTAGCATTTTGAGAAACGGCTTTCGGCCCTGTTCCACAAGAATTCAATTTTTTTGTGGGGAGTAGGGGTTGGGCATCCTGCCCGCCCGAAAGGCTGAGGGGTAAAATCTTAAAACCGCTCAATTTCCCAAGCTGCTAAAGGAAGTTTGGCTTGGCGCTGTCCGATCGACCTTGCCCTAACATTCAAAAGACCGATCGGCGTATTAAACAAATCTACCAGATCCGATCGGTCGATCCTCTTCGAGGGCTTCGCTAATGCGCTTTTGGCAGCCGCAACCGGGAATTCCTTGAACAGCCACCTAGCCAGCCGGTAAAAATATTCCTGCGCTGTGAATTCTCGCATCAAATCGACACCGTAGAGTTCGTGCAAATATTTATTAGATTCGCCGTACCGATACCATTGACTTTGCAACTGTTTTATTGTAGAACGGTGGCGGTGTCGGACGATCGCATTTTGGGCAAAATGTAATTTATAGGATGTTTCTCGCAAAATCCGCCAACACAAATCCGCATCGCCGCCACTCGTAAGGTACGGGCGAAATAATCCTATTTGTTGTAAAACGAGCCTCCGTACAGCTAAATTGGCGGTTTGACCGTAGGGACAAAAAGGGTGAGCGAGTGTATGTTTTTGAGATAAAGTATTTTGGCGATCGGCGTGTTGTTCTAAAATAGTTTTACCGGGCAATGCGAGTATTTCCCCAGCGCTAATTCCTATTTCTAAGTCAACAAATGGCTTAACTAAATTCTCCAGCCAGTCAGATTCCGGGCGACAGTCTGCATCCGTAAAGGCAATTATTTCACCTGTTGATGCGTGAATGCCTTTGTTGCGGGCGGCGTAGGAACTTTGAATCTGGTTTTCAGTGAGGTGGCGAATAGTTATGCGATTGAAATTGCTTCCCCCCCGAAGTTCTGGAGGGTTAGAGGCTGCTGTTTGGATGATGGTTGAAGTGCGATCGCGACTGTTGTTGTCTACTATGAGATATTCTACTTTGTTTGGTGGATAAGTTTGCGATCGCAAGCACTCGATTAAATCCGGCAAATCAGCCTCGCCGTTGTAAACAGGCACAACCACCGAAACTTCCGGTAAAAACATTTGGCTGTTGATTGGGAAGAAGGCACAACACGGATTATGACACGGATACACGGATTAATGTTTGTACTTCCTCAGCTAGATTGAGTTCTTGTGGAACAGGCCGGAGTACCTGTTGCTTGAGACGAACAAGTTTTATAACAGTTTAGCTTATTTAATAATTTCTACTGCCGTTCCCTTCTCCACAAACTGATACAACTCCTCAACATCCTTATTTTCCAGCGAAACGCAGCCCAAAGTCCAGTTCGATCGATTTTTTATAATATTATGCGAATTAGCAGGAACGCCGTGAATCCCGATTTCGCTGCCTATACTGTCGCTCCACCCAATTCTACCATCTTGCTTAGCTTTGATATGTTTGCGCCAAGATTGTTTAGTTGGATAATCCAGCCAGAGAAACTTTGACCAAGTTTCGTGAGGATAAAGGTCTTTAATGCTAAAAATTCCTTCAGGCGTGCGCGAATCCCCTGCTTTTAATTTATCACCTGCGGGATTGCCGCCAAATACAACAGGATAAGACTTGATTGGCTTTTTATCAGAATATACAGTCAGTCTGTATTTTGATTTTTCAACCAGGATGGAAATTCTGTTTTTATCTAGTTTATCGGGTTCGCCTAAAATTTGTGTTAACGACTTGTCGTAGTTTAATAAATTATCCGGCGGCAATTGCGTATGTAAAACATTTAAATCATCAGCCGGACATTTATTTAAGCAGAAAACGTCTAAAATGTAGGGAATTGGAACAGCATAACCGAGTCTGACGAGTTTCCAGTAAAAAATTGAGCTAGCAGCCAGCAATATAAGGCTTGCAGATGAAACAATTATCCAAATATTGCCCCATCTTTTTTTAATTTCCATTGCATTAACTGGGGATATCAATTATCAAAATTATAACTTCCGAGCCTTAAACAGGCAAGATGCCTGTTCCACAACTCCATTCAGTTCTTGTGGAACAGGCATCTTGCCTGTTTCTTTCAAGTAGTAGAAAATATTTGTTACATCCCCTGTGCAATCCGTCACGCAATCCCTTCTCAACTGTTGCCCGTCAACATCAGAATCATTAAAACCAGAACCCCGTTAGTCAAATAAAAGATACCAACAACCTGAGTTTCCAACCAGCCGCACAGTTCTAGATGATGGTGCAGCGGAGCCATTCTTAACAGACGCTTGCCGATACCATCCGGGCCTTTTGTAGCTTTGTAATAACCTACTTGAGCAATTACTGACACCGTTTCTACAAAGAAAATTCCGCTGATTATTAATAGTATCCAAAGGCTATTACTTAATAGACCTACCGCACCCAACGCACCTCCCAAAGCTAAAGCACCTGTATCGCCCATAAACACGCGGGCGGGATTGCGGTTGTGTGCTAAGAAACCGAAACAACTGCCGCTGATGCAAGCGCAAAATATCATTAATTCTGGCGAAGTAGAGGCTACAGATGCGCCTAATCCCAAAAGTGCGATCGCCCCCAAACCTCCCATCAACCCGTCTACACCGTCGGTAATATTGGTAGAGTTGCTTTCAGCTACCAGCACAAAAACCGCCAGCGGCCAAAACAGAAAACCTAAAGGCAATACCCAACCGAAAGGCAAAGCAATGCTAGTAGAAATAGCAGGTTCGCGGAACATCAGCCACAGACAAAATAGAGCAGCAAAACCGATTTGCAAAGCCAATTTCATCCGAGGTGAAATACCTTTATTCGACTTGAGGCGCAGAATTTGCCAGTCGTCGATCCAGCCGATGAAACCGTAAGCTAAAGTTAAAGCCGATACGGCAACAACATCTGAGTTAAATCTAGACCAAAGCAAAGCAATTGCCACCCCTGCCGGCACAAAAAATATGCCTCCCATTGTCGGGGTTCCCGCTTTTTTCAAGTGGGCTTGGGGGCCGTCTTCGCGAATTATTTGTCCTGCTTTTAGTTGCTGGAGTAAAGGCACAACTGCATAGCCCAAAACCGATGCAACTACAGCACAAACAGCTAGCGGTATAAATAGCGATGCAGGCGTATTTAAAAGTCTACCCGCTGCTAAATCTAAACCGATCGCTACAATGCCGAGCCCCAAACCCAGCAGCAGGAATAAATTCCTGCCCGTAAGTTTGAAAGGCATACTAAAAGGGATTTTCTCATCCACAAAGTTATCCATAACACTCCTCAACACACCATTTGAGAATAAGCAATTGACAATTGGGAATAGGGTGCGATACAGGAGATTGGGAAATCTCTTAGTTTTTCTTCCCTGTTTCCGGTTGATTTCTTCACCCTTCTACCAGCTATTCCTCGCCTGCACTTGCATCCTCTTCTACTTCCTCTTCTAAGTCATCGTAAGGACTGTCGTCAACTGCCATCAGTTCGGGAAATTCTTCTTCGTTCAAATAGTCGGGTTCTTGGACATCCCTTGCTAACAGGCGATTGTTAGATTCCAACCAATCTAAAAGAGAAGATTGCTGCTTTAATGGAATTACATCCGCAGGCAAGTGGCGAGGTATTTGGCGCAGAGATGGGTTGTACATAATTCTCGGTTTCTAAATACAAAGATGCGATCGAGTAGAGGTAATATTTGGCCGACTGACTGCTCCTTTAATCTAGCCGAGCAAATTGCGCCTTTCGCAGGGCTAAGGCATTATACCACAGGCACTGTTTGGTTCCGGAGCGGATAAGATGGCAGATCGAAAAGGCGATCGCCCCCGACATGGGCCCAAGGATAGCACTAAAATCCGCTCTTGCCAATCCTTTTTTCACCGTAAGTATTGTAATCTGAGACGATCGCCTTTTAAGATATCGCAGGACACAGGGCAATCCTCTTGTGCAAACTTCTCTAACGGGCAAGCGGTTGATTCAGAACAGTCTCCTGGTTTGCGATCGAAGCCTTATCCCGAATGCCCTCTGCCGAATTCAGTCAACTCTCAAGCAATAAATCTCAGAATGGATACAACGGCGGCGGTTTTATACAGCAAAGAGGGCTACGACACCGGAGGGCAAAAACTGCTGGGGCGTCATTCAGCCGGAGAAGGGTTTCTCAAAAGCTTAGTCCACCACGGAACCGCTGACTCTCTCTACTGTTGCGCCGACAGCGAAACCACCTTTAAAGAGTTTTGTTCGCACATCCAACCTTGGCTGCAACAACCTCGGAAAGTCCGCTGGATTCCGACAGAACGACCGGATTTGCTATCTCAACCGGGCACAATTTACCGACCCGATCCCGCCCTCTCGCAGATAGTTTGGGCGCGCAGATTTGTCGATCAGCGGGCTTACAGCGTTTGCGGCGTTACTCACACGATCGCAACTAAGTATGTCATGGATTCGATCGGGAATTTAGTCACTGCACCGGTACAGCCTTGGGACGCCCTGATCTGCACCTCTGCGGCCGTGAAAACAGCAGTAGAAGGAGTTCTGAGGGAGTGGTCTGAATATTTAGCGCAGCGCAACGGCGGTCAACCGGAAATTTTAGTCAAATTGCCCGTTATTCCCCTAGGAGTGGATTGCAGCGCGTTTCCGCAGGGTGTGGAAGCAGTCAATGCGGGCGATCGACAGCGGCAAGAACTCGGCATTTCTCCCGGCGATATTGTCGTGTTATTTGTCGGTCGATTGACTTTTTCGGCAAAAGCTCATCCAGTACCGATGTACATCGCCCTGGAGGGCGCCGCCCAACAGACAAAAGCCAAAATCCACTTAATTCAAGCCGGTTGGATCGAAGATCCGAGAGAAGAACCCGACTTTAAAAATAGCGCGAAAATCTTTTGTCCCTCCGTGAACGCTATTTTTGTAGATGGCAGAAAGCCCGAAATTAGAACAAATATTTGGTCGGCAGCCGACATTTTCATTTCGCTTTCCGACAACATTCAAGAAACCTTCGGACTGACGCCAATTGAAGCAATGGCCAACGGACTCCCCGCCATAGTCTCCGATTGGAACGGATACAAAGAATCAGTACGCCACGAAATAGACGGCTTCCGCATTCCCACACTCATCCCGCCCCCGCAATCTTGTTTAGATTTAGCGCTAAACTATCTCGACGGCAGCTTAAATTGGCCGACTTACATGGGTCACACTTCCCTAGCCACAGCAGTTGACATTGATGCTTGCACCCGCGCGTTGTGCCAATTAATTGAAAACCCCGAATTAAGAAAGCGGATGGGGGAAAATGCGAGACAAAGGGCGAGGGAGATTTATGATTGGAAAGTAGTAATTGCAGCTTACGAACAATTGTGGCGGGAATTAGCAGAAATTCGTATTTCCGCACCGGAGTCAGCGCCTTTAAAAGCCGGGAAGCCTCCTTATCCGCTGGGCGACGATCCGTTTCGGGTATTGGGCCATTATGCGACTAGAACTTTAAGCAATGAGATGATGCTGAGTCTGGGTGCGATCGCCACACCAGAACTTCTCAGAGAGTTGCAAACAATTTGGTTTACCAGCTTCGGTCAAGACAGGAGAATATCTGTTAACATTCAGATGGAGATATTGGACACAGTTAAACAAAAAGGTGCGGTCAGCGTCGGAGAATTTTTCAGGCGTTATGCCAAAAACGATCGAGAATCAGCATACCTCTATCGGACGCTACTCTATCTTGTTAAATTTGGTATCTTAGTTATTGGGAATAGTAATGATTCGTGCTAAATACACTAGACCTCTTGCAAAAATAACTAGGACGGGCAAGATGCCCATCCCACAATTTTTTTTTCTTGTGGAATGGGCATCTTGCCCGTTCCAGAATTTGATTAAAAGGATTTTTGCAAGAGGTCTAATAAGACTCGGCGGTTGAAACCGCTACTACACAAACGATGTCCGCCTCCGCGGACTCAAGAATAGAGTAAATGTAGGGCGATGCACACCGCACAGAGAATCCCAATAAATAATAAGCGTGGGTTAAAAAAAACCGATTTATTTAGTCCCTGTGCATAAATCATTGACTAATGACTAATGACTGCTGACTGCTGACTGCTGACTAATGACTAATGACTAATAAAAAACTATGCTTAGAAAATCTGCACTATTAGAAATAATTGCTGGTAAGAATCGCGGCTTGCTGGCCACTCCCAGCGACAAACAAGCGATTTTAAGTGCGATCGCCCAATTGGAAGATTACAACCCCACCCCGCGCCCAGTGGAAGCCGCAGAGCTTTTAAATGGTGATTGGCGGTTATTGTACACCACCAGCCGCGCACTGCTGAATCTTGACGGTTTTCCCTTGGTGAAATTGGGTCAAATTTATCAATCTATCCGCGCCAAAGAATCTAAAATTTACAACATTGCCGAGCTTTACGGCTTGCCTTATTTGGAAGGAATCGTCAGCGTGGCTGCGAAGTTTGAGGCGACTTCGGAACGGCGAGTGCAGGTGAAGTTTGAGCGGTCAATTTTCGGTTTAAGCAGGTTGATTGGCTATGAATCTCCGGTTAAATTTATCAATGAGATTGAGTCTGGAAAAAAGTTCGCTGCTGTAGATTTCGGACTCGATACTCGCGAACAGCAGGGATGGCTCGATGTTACTTATTTGGATAGCGATTTGCGGATCGGGCGCGGGAATGAAGGAAGTGTTTTTGTATTGACAAAAGAGTGATTGTGTGATGTGTGATTGAGTGCGATCGCTAGTATAATCGATTAGAGAATCTGGGTTTTGGCTGTGCGATCGCCTCTAGAAGCATTACATAAGCCGAGCCAAAAATCGCGAGCAAGATTTGTTTGGATCGGGCATAATGGAAGTACAACCGAGAGACATTCAAAATTACCAAACAGCAGAGGGTAAAATTCCTTTCTCAGAGTGGCGCGATGCGTTGCGAGATAGCAGAGCTAAAGCTAAAATACGAGCTAAGCTCAACCAAGTCAGGCTCGGTAATTTAGGCGACTCTAGCTTTGTTGGAGAAGGAGTCTGCGAATTGAGAATAGACTAAGCTGTTACGCATTTAAAATAGTATTGTAGGGTGCGTCAGCCCTATCTTGTTTCCCTTGCTTAGTAAGTGTTCTAGCTGACGCACCCTACAGGCCTCGTTAGCGGTTTAAATGTCGAACAGCTTATGGCCCTGGCTATCGGATTTACTTTGGACAAATAGGGCCAACAATTGTACTTCTTCTATGTGGCGGTGATAAAAGCACTCAAGAACAAGACATCCGCAGAGCAATAAAATATTGGAGGGATTATGAAAGTAGAGATGATGTCTAGAAGTATCAGCTATCAAGAAGAATTGATTGAATCTCTGAAAGATCCCTTAGAGGCTGCTCCTTATATTGAGGCTTGCTTGGAAGAGGAGAATTCAGAGGTGCTAAAGCTGGCATTAAATGATGTTATTGAGGCTCGTCACAGGATGAATGAACTCTCAGAAGATGTTACAACACTTTTGGCAAAACTGGGCGAATTATTGTCGGCAAAAAAAGAATCGGAAATTTACTGTTTGAGTGCTTTACTTAATGCACTGGGTTTTCAACTGACGGTGACTGTTAAGGAAAGCAATTCTTGAAGGGTTGATTTTGCCACCCCCTACAATTTACTCTGTCTGTTTTTCCTGTTCTTTCTTTTCCGTCGGCATTGACTTTCTGACAGCTAGCACCAACTCTGCTTCGCTACATCGATACAAATCTCGCATTCGGAATACTTGCCAAACTTCCATCTTTGGCAATGTTCGACCCTTTTCCCAGTTGCGAATTGAAGATTCAGCACATTCTAGTATATGTGCTACGTCTATAATTTTTAGCCCCGCACGTTCTCTTAAGGCTCTCAGATCCATAGCTGACAGAACCTTTTGACGGACAAAGCGTTAAATTTTACCGCTAATAGTTGACGGATATGACCTATTTGGTATTTAATCATAGTAGTAGAGGCGTTAGTCGATTTCCGGCAAGAGACTTACTAACGCCCTTTCCTGTAGTCCATAGAGGATACTAAACCATCATGCCACAAAACGGTTATCAACAGGGATTCTGTGCGAATCCTCGGGCGATCGCGTACCAAAAACGGCTTTACCCTTGGGCGATCGCGAAACTCATGCCAAATATGCAGCGCGCGATTGTGGGGCGGTTCCGCAGTCGATCGGATGCTGACGGACACTTGCTGTGTCTGCGTCAACTGATGCCTCAAGCAACGCTTGTCGTAGTCTTTGACTTGCAACCAGACTTAGAAGTACCAATTGCAGCGCCCACAGCAATTCGATAAACACCCCATCAAAATCAAAGAAACCGGGTTTTTTGCGGTTTTTGCGGTGTGTAACGTGTCTTCTCAGCAAAAACCCGGTTTCTGGGCCCCCAGCGATAAATATCAACCTAAGTTAGGATAATTTTATCCTCAATTTACTTTTAAATCATGACTTATACAACTGCAAAATTCATCGTCTCTCAAGTGGGAGAAATTCCCCAAGGGCAAGCCGCCACATGGGAAGATTATGTAGCAGCCTGCGAAGATCCATCTTTGGAGGAAGCGAGAATATTTTTTTATGAAGGATATCTTTGGATAGACATGGGTAATGAAGGGCCTCAGCACGCCAGATTTAACGATCTGTTTACTATCATATTTTTCGTGTGGTTTACTACCAAAATAGGACAAACTTTTGATTCTCTCAGCGGTTGTGTAATTGAAAAACCTAAAGTGGGAGCGGGTGCACCAGATAAAGTTTTATACATCGGCGGAGATTTCCACCAATGGCAAAAAGGGGAACCCCGCCGAATTAATCTGAATCAATCGCGAGTTCCCGATTTAGTCGGGGAGATAGCCGATACTACTTTGGCCAGCGATTTAGATGAAAAAAAGCGGTTGTATGCTGCTTTGGGAATTCCTGAGTATTGGGTAGTAGATATTAAGGGCGAGAGAGTTTTGGCATTTCGCTTGCAGGAAAACGGGAAATATCAGGAATGCGAATTTTCCGGTGCGCTGGAGGGATTGCCGATTGCTTTGCTGTCGGAGACTTTGAAACTTTTAGGTGAGGGAAATGGGACGGCGGCGATGTGGTTTGCCCAACAAATTGGGAATTTGTAGAGAGGTTGGCGAAAAGTACGCGCGTGCGTAGCTATCCCGTAGGGAATCGCCCTTAATTTTTATCAATTTTTTACGCAATTATTGCTTAAAGAGAACCATCAGTTGCTTAAACAGTTACACATTTTCATAAGAAATCTATATAATCAAGTTAAGTGACTTGAGAAAATGTATGACAACAACTGTAGTAGACATCGGGACTTTAATTATCCGCGATCCTAGCCTTCGAGGCGGCCGTCCGATTATTGCTGAAACTGGTACTTCTGTCCGCCGCATCGCCGTTTTGTACAAGCAGGGTAACAGTGCGGAAGAAATTGCTAGGCTGATGACTCACTTATCGATCGCACAAGTTTATGCAGCTTTAACGTATTATCATGCTAATCGAGAAGAGATTGATACAGATTTAGCTGAGGAACAAGAAGCTTACGAGCAGTTAGCAGAGTTACACTACAAAAACCTCAAGACAAATTAATGAGCATTATTCTACTACTGCTAGACGAAGATGCGATGAATTCGGCTCTACTTGATGCTCTACGCCTGCGGAGTGTCGATGTTATTTCTGTTGCATAAATAGGAATGCTGTCTCGCAGCGACGAAGAAATTTTGTATTGGGCTCATGAAAATCATCGAGTAACATATAGCTTTAATACTAGGGATTTTTATCGATTGCATACTAATTTTAGCACGCAAGGGGAAGAACATATGGGGATAATTTTGGGACAGCAGAATTATTCAGTTGGGGAACAATTGCGTCGCTTGCTAAAAATTATAGCTAGTAAATCCGCAGAGGAAATGTACAATCAAGTCGAGTTTTTAAGTGCGTGGGCTGAAGGATAAGCGATCGCACTTGGGAAAGCAAAAGGCGATCGCACTCTCCTCCAAAAACGCGATCAAAATTATCGGCGTCCATCTGCGTCATCAGCCTCAATCTGCGGTCAAAAAAAAGATTAATCGCCTCGCTTACCAGCATAAAAAATATAAAATATAAAATCCTAAAAAAATGCTTCGACTCTCCCAAACCCAACTCAAAATCCTCGAAGAATGCCCCCGCAAATTCCAACACAGCTACCTCGAACTCTTAGCGACCACCGCCTCCCCAGAACACAAAGAAAAACTCACATGGGGAAGCCACTTTCACCTGTTAATGCAGCAGCGAGAACTCGGACTTCCCATTGAATTCATCATCCAACAAGACCCAGAACTGGGACGCTGTGTGGCAGCCTTTATCAACACCGCACCCGAACTTTTCGCCAATTCAGAAAATAGCGATCGCATTTTCCGCCAAGCCGAACACCCCCGCACCCTAATTTTCCAAGACTACCTGTTTACCGTTATCTACGACTTATTAATAGCCGAACCAAAAGCCGCCCAAATTCTCGACTGGAAAACCTATCCCCGCCCTCAAAAATCAAAATGGATAGCCGAAAGTTGGCAAACTCGCCTCTATTTATACGTCTTAGTAGAAACCAGCGACTATTCCCCCGAACAAGTTTCCATGACATACTGGTTCGTACAATTGCGAGGAGAAGAACCGCCACAAAAACTCACATTTTCCTACAACCAAACAGAACACGATCGCACAAAACAAGATTTAACCAACCTCTTGCAGCAGCTAACCGACTGGCGACAGCGCTATACCGAAGGCGGCGAATTCTTCCCCCAAGTAGAAATTAGCTCAAATCTTTGCGATTCCTGTCAATTCGCCACTCGCTGCAACCGCACAACAGACAACACAGCTTTTCCCCCCAATCTTTCGGCAGAAACTCCGGCAAATTGGCTGCCAAATCTTGCTATCATTGAGGAAATGTCTATTTAATACAACTCTTTTACTGTGCCAAATATTAGTCGCCCGGTGGGGGCGGGTTTATAGATATTGTGGATGTGAATGAAAGATTTTTGGTGAACCCGCCCCTTGTGTGGTGCGTCGCTACTAGATATTCGATTGGCATCGCAGATTGTCGAGGGCGACGCACCCTACCGCTGATAACTGATAACTCTCTAAAATCTAAAGTCTAAAATCTAAAATCTAAAATCTAAAATCTAAAATCGAATGACAGAACTACTTCAAAACTTGCCAAGTCAACCTCTATCTCAGCCTCCAGATTGGTTGATCCAAGCTGTCAGAAACCATGCACCAGAACTCCCCGGAAACTATGCTGCCGCACTTCTGTGGTCTAGAGGAATTCAAAACCCCGAACAAATACCAGGTTTCTTAAATCCCCAACTTTACCAACCAGCAAGTCCCTTTGAATTCGGACTAGAAATGAACTGGGCGATAGAAAGAATCCAGCAATCACGAAACAGCGCAGAAAAAGTCGCAATTTGGGGAGACTTCGACGCTGACGGCATTACCTCAACCTCCGTTTTGTGGGACGGGCTGGGAGAATTTTTTGCTCAAAATGACCAATTAACTTATTATATTCCCAACCGATTAACCGAATCTCACGGACTGAATATTCCGGGAATAGATGCCTTAGCAAAATCGGGAATTAGCTTAATTATTACCTGCGATACTGGCAGTACAAACATTGCTGAAATCGAATACGCCACCAGCTTAAATATCGATACAATTATCACCGACCATCATACATTACCAGACGATCGCCCGCCAGCTACAGCCATTATCAATCCACGCTACTTTCCCCCAAACCACCAACTATTTAACCTTTCAGGAGTTGGAGTAGCTTACAAATTAATCGAAGCATTATATCACACATTGCCGGATGTTCCGCAGCGCCCGATCGCAGATTTATTAGAATTAGTAGCGATCGGCTTAATTGCCGATTTAGTCCAACTCACAGGAGACTGCCGATACCTAGCACAAATCGGCATCCAACAACTGCAAAAACAAATCGCAAATCCCACGCGCCCAGGAGTTGCAAAATTGCTCGAACTGTGCAAAAGATCGGGCGATCGCCCAACCGACATTTCCTTCGGCCTCGGCCCCCGAATCAACGCCGTCAGCCGCATTCAAGGCGACGCCAGCTTCTGCGTAGAACTCCTCACCAGCCGCGACAAAAAACGCTGCGAAGAACTAGCTAATTTAACCGAAATTGCCAACACCAGACGTAAATCTTTACAAAAAGATGTTGCCAAAGATGCAGCCGAAAAATTAGCCAAACTCGACCTTTCAACTACTAGCGTCATCGTCCTCAGCGACCCCCAATGGCCCGTAGGGGTATTAGGATTAGTAGCGGGACAAATCGCCCAAGAATACGGCCGCCCCGTGATTTTATTCAGCACAGAAGGAACCGAAAAAATTAACGAAAATTCCCCGGAAACACAATTTACCTCATTCTTAGATTCAGAATCACCAACACTTTCCCCATCCAAAATTGCCAGGGGTTCGGCGCGTTCCGCCAATCAAATCGACCTTTACCAATTAGTCAAAGACCAAGCGCATTTATTGCACAGATTTGGCGGTCATCCCTTCGCTGCCGGATTAAGTCTCCCCGTTGAAAATATTCCCCTATTTACAGATGCGGTAAATCAGCAACTGCGACAACAGTACAGTACAGATAGTTTAACAGCAGCCCCCGTTCAAGCCGACCTAAAAATTACTGTCTCCGAATTAGGCAAAGAGTTATTTCAAGAACTAAAATTGCTCGAACCGTGCGGCATGGGCAACCCGGCACCAAAATTGCTGATTGAAAACTGCTGGTTTGAGAATCTGTGGAATCAAAAAATCAAGGATTTGAAAGGGCAAAAAGTAGAATATATCAAAACAGAATTTACAATTAGGGACGAATCTAGCGATACGGGATTTCCCGGCATTTGGTGGGGACACAACCAAAACGAAGTTCCCCAAGGCCGCTGCGATGTCACCGTTGAACTCGATTTTAATACTTACAAATCGCGGTATGAAGTGCGCCTCGTAGCAGTGCAAGAACGCACGGAAGACAACCAAATCAATTCGCCCATTAAAATAGATTGGATCGTAGATTGGCGCAATAGAAATAATGATGAAGAGTTATTAGCCGCCAGCACCAACTTAGAATCTCAAATGTTAGCGGAAAATCTAGTTTACAATTCCGAAAAGGTCGATCGCGAAAACTCGATCGTCCTCAAAGAATGCCCCGCAAGCTGGGACGAACTGCGGATCTGGTTTCGGCAAGCACAGCACAATCAGAAAAAACTCGCGATCGCTTATACTTTACCCCCACTCGTAGCCCCACAGCAAATCTGCCAACAGCTAATCGGCATCGCCAAATACCTCAGCCGCACAAAAAAAACCGTTACCAGACAGCAACTCCGCCAAAAACTCGGCATCAGCGACACCTCCCTGCAACTGGGGTTCAAAACCCTAACATATCTCGGTTTCCAAATCCATTATCGCGATCGAGCTTTCCACATCACGAGACAACCCGAAACCGCACAGCAGCAAGACGCGCCAGAGCAAATCCCCAAACCCTTATTAGATAACCAATCCATCCAATTCTCAGAGCCAAATTCCCCCATCGCCGCGCGTTTTGCAGCGCAATTCCTAGCAGCAGTCTCCGAAGAACAATTCCGGCGGAAATATTTCTGTGAAGTACCCCTTTCCACCATTGTGTCGATCGCCCGAGAAACCGTTTTCCAAGAAGATTCTACAGCAAATCCCTTCTAACTGAGATATTGCACTATTCCATTATTGTCAAGAACGGGCAAGATGCCCGTTCCACAAAGAATGAATTTTCTTGTGGAACAGGCATCTTGCCTCTTCTGATTGAGAATGGTGCTAGATATCAGTTAGAACTCATATCTAGCACCATTCTCAATAAGGTTTTTATGGGCGGGCTAGAACAGCAACGGCACACAAGAAAATCTACTCTTTGTGGAACAATCCCGAAAGGCCTGTTAAGCCACAATGGTGTTCTGGGCGTGAGTTCTAACTGAATATCTGCCACCATTCTGAATTAAACGCACAATATTAGTTCCACTCATGAGTTGACTTTTCTTGGGCCCGCACTCGCTGCCGCCGGTGGGGCTGCCTTTCGCGCCTGTGAAGCGAGAGAAATTTTTGTAGATGTGGCTTAAGAGGTCTATTCCTGACACGGCGGCAACATCTCAGTTCTAAGAAATATCTTAGTTCTCAATTCATCCCGATAAAATAAGGCATAGGGCAATGGGAGTTATCCGTTGCGAGTCAGGCCCAAAACTCATAACTCATAACTCACAGGCCAAAACCCACAACTCCCCCACCGCTTTCACTCGATCGCCCATCTCCAATTTAAAACCCCTATGCTTCTCTGTCCCCGCTGCCAATTTGAAAATCCCAACCCAAACAAGTTTTGTCAACAATGCGGAAATTCCCTAATTTACAAACCTTGCCACGAATGCGGTGCCCAAGTCGCTTTTAGCGCCAAACAATGTCAGAATTGCGGCGTCGCAACAGGTCAAGTGTGGCGGGCCATTATCTCCGGTCGATCGAATTTTCCAGCAGTCCAGCCAGACGAATCCACCCTACCCCCACCCGAGTTTGCGCAAAAACCAGACATAGTTCCAGAAACCGCATCGCCCCAAAACACTCCTGAACCAATCGCAGACGCGATTAAAACAGAAATAACGGCCGACACACCCCCAGCAGCAGCACCAGCTTCTCCACAGGCCGAAGCCGCCGAATTTAGCAGTCCAGAAATTGACGCTGCACTAGCCGTGGAGGCGATCGCACCAGCATCCTTTCAAACAACAGAAAAAAGCTCTACTACAGCATCAGAGGGCGAAATAACCCCCTCTGAACACAATTTTACAACCGCATCACAGCCCAAACAAATCCACGAAGCACCACAGAACCCGGACAGGCCAAACATAGCTGACACCTCCCCTCCATCTCCAGAATTTCCCGTCCCCAATTCAGAATATATAATCCCTTCCCAGCCAGCAGGAGCTTATTTAGACACCCAGCAGCGCTACCAACTCCTAGAAACCCTGCCGCCGAGAAAACCCTCAGACACAGTAGCAGTAACAGTATTGGACTGTCAGCCGCTGGAAATGTCACCCCTCAAAGCAATGCTAGCAGCCAACTCTGCCAGAGTCGCCAGACGAACATCCCCCTACACCGCAGCAATCAAAGACGGAGAAAATTCAACCAATCCCGCCTTAGCAGAGCTTTGCCAAGGCATAGCTGAACCTTATCTGGCACTCCGGTGGCAATTCTCTCAAAACCTGCCAGTCATTCACGATAGCTGGTCAGACAACGAACAGGCAGTGCTGCTGCTAGAAGACTGCTCCCAATGGCCGCTGCTGGTAGAACGGTGGAATCAACCCGAAACTTCCACCCAGCAAATTTTATACTGGCTGCACGAAATGACAGAACTGTGGGCTGCCCTTGAACCCTGGCGCTGTCGGCAAAGCTTGTTGGAACTGACAAATTTGCGAGTCAACCCCGACTCTTCCTTTTCCTTAGCTTCTTTGCGGCTGCAATACCTCTATCCCGAACCCGCCGGCTCAAACCTGCAACTGGTAGATTTGGGGCAACTGTGGCAGGTAATATTTAGCCAGTCCGATCGCACTCAGTTTGGCGCATTGCTCGAACTGCTGCAACAAATGTACAGAGGCGAGATTAACACAATAGAAGAATTGCGATCGCGCCTAGAAACCGTTCCCCTCGAACTCCAACCCGCACCTCCACCAACCTCAACCCCGGAGCGCGAGCATCGCGGCAGCCCCGACGAGTCGCCCCCCGACGTTGGCGAAGTCTTAACCCAGCCCATGCCAGTCCAGATTTACAGCTTAGAAGACGCAGGCCTCACCGATGTCGGCCGCACGCGCGAACACAACGAAGACTTCTTCAGCATCTGGACTCAGCTCAACAAACTCGAAAACTCCTTCGGTCGCATCTTTCAAACCAAAGGGCTTTACATTCTCTGCGACGGCATGGGCGGACACGACAGCGGAGAAGTAGCCAGTCAACTAGCCGCTGAAACCCTCAGAGAATTCTTTCAAACCTGTTGGGAAAATCAACTACCTCCGGCAGACACCATCAGCGAGGGAGTCCTGCTAGCCAACAAAGCCATCTTTGAAATCAATCAAAAGGACGGCCGCTCCGGCAGCGCTCGCATGGGTACAACTCTAGTCGCAGTCTTAGTTCAAAACACCCAATTCGCCGTTGCCCACGTTGGCGACAGTCGCCTCTACCGACTGAGAAAGGGACAAACCCTAGAAAAAATCACCTCAGACCACGAAGTCGGGCAGCGCGAAATTAAGCGCGGGGTTGACCCGGAAACTGCTTATGCCCGTCCCGACGCCTATCAACTAACTCAAGCCCTCGGCCCGCGAGACAGTAATTTTCTCAAGCCTGACGTGCAGTTTTTAGACTTGTGCGAAGATACCTTATTAATTTTGGCTTCCGACGGCCTGACAGATAATGATTTGTTGGAAACTCACTGGCAGAACACTCTCGAACCCCTGTTCAATCCCCAAGCTAATCTCGACCAAGGAGTTGCCGAGTTGATTGAACTGGGCAACCAACGCAACGGTCACGACAATATCACGGCAATTATCATTCGGGCCCAGGTAGGCGCATTTCGATTTTAGAATTTGGATGCTGCTAACTTTTTCTTGGCGTAGCCCAAGCCAGCGGCTGCCAGAGTTAAACCTGCAATTGTTGCAGGTTCGGGAACAGCCTCTGAGTTTTCAGGGTATGGTTTGACTTCTTGTGCTATCACATATCCGCCGTTTGTCGGTCGTCCGTTGGATTGCCCGTAAGCTGATTGTATCCAACTCATTCTGTTTCCCTCTGTACCCGAACTATTGCCAAATATTCCCAAAGCTGGCAAATAGCGAAAATTACCAAAAGCCCATTGCTCTGCTACTGTAGGGATAATTTGAGGGCCCAAATAATAAGCATCATAGACAACTCGTGTTTTGATGGGATCGAGCGGCGCCCACAGCAAAGGAGAAAGCAATTCACCCCTGTCCCCTGTTGTGGCTTGAGACAAATTCCACGACTTCCCCAATATGGTTGCAGAAAAGCTTGTGAGCGCAAACCATTGATTTGTAGCTTTAATTTCTAGGAGCGAGAATCCGAAGCTAGACAAAATAGTATCTTGATAAGGAGTCGAGTCATCATAGCTGAAGGCTCCTTCGCCTACTAGAGAGTCAGTCGAATCAAAAAAACTTAAACTAAAATTAAGTGAGGCAGCTTGTGCTGAGTTTGCTCCAGTCAACGCCAATCCCAGAACAGTAACTGTCACAGCTACAGCAAATTTACCTAAAATCTTAGCCATTGTTAACCTCATGTTTGTATTGTCAAGTGTGAAATCGAGGGGTTTTGCTTTTCAACTCCCTAGGGTTGAGTAGCTCAACATCAAAAAACCGAATACCCAAAACCTACTTCTTAAAGAACTCTGGACTCTCAGAGAACAAAGTTGTCTTACGTTTAATCAGGTTGACTTACTTATCACAATACTTCGGACAGTTTTAGATATAGTCGAGTGTCCGAAACCCTTACTGGCTATATAGTGGACTATTTTTTCAAGGTTTAAGTCCAGGGCTAAGTTGCCTAAAATGCGTTAAAAATGGCAGGGCTTCCTCCGTAAGGCTTACAGGGCCGTTAAAAAACTGTCCGAACTATTGTTATCAGTAATCTTACAGATGAATACCGCCCCTAAAAAATCCGAAACTCAAATGTTTACGGAATCTTTAATTAAAATTACGATATTATAAAGATTTCATAAAACTCAGGACTCCAACCAGGGCAAACGCGTCATGTCAACAAGCGGGAATTTTACCGCGCTTGTTGCGACTATTATCGATAGCTGTAGTTTATTGAAAAGAGATTTGACTGCCGATAGCGGTGGCTATTCCTCAAAACACTACTACTATTCTCCCGGCAATTTAGATGCGTTTGCCCTCGTTCTTCGTTGCTTCTTGTTAAGCATGAAAAAATCTAACTTAAAACTTACAATTATTTATTAATTATTAAAGTTTAGTTATTAATATTTAAATTTTAATTGCTTGATGCCCCATAAGCTGTTCGGCATTTAAAGGAGGATAGTAGGGTGCGGAGCGTAAAGAAGCGTTTCCCATGTATAGTAAGCGTTCTAGCTGACGCACCTTACCTGGATCGTTAATGGTTTAAATGCTCCACAGCTTACTCTAAACCTGTAAATTATCGATCGCCCGCCCTGCCAAATCAGGGAGTTCAACCACATCAATCGAAAATGCTGCTGACCCTCTTAGATCCAGAAAAACAGACCCCCCTGCAACAGTGGAGTTTCGAGAGCGAGTCCATTGTGCGCATCGGCCGCTCTCCTGAAAATCACGTTGTGATCCCCAATGCTCTAGTGTCGCGGGATCACCTGGAATTGCAAAGAGTTAATAGCGGCACGTCCAGTCAGTGGTACTTAGTCAATTCCGGGACAAATGGCACTTTTGTTAACGGTATTCTCATGTCTCAGGGTTGGATATCCGACGGTGTCCTGATCCAGTTGGCGCGGGGCGGGCCAACTCTGCATTTCCAAGCTATTACTATTGAACTCGGCGGCAAAATAGAGGCGAACCCCAGCCTCAATCTCGCCACCCCGAGGTGTACCCACGCGGGAAACCCGCCGGGGAATTTATTCTGCATTCACTGCGGCGAACCGATTAAAGTCGATCGCACAGTCCGTCACTACCAAGTGCTGCGAACTTTGGGCCAAGGCGGTATGGGGACAACGACTTTAGCCTGGGATCGAGACAAAGCGAAAGCTCAACAACCCGGAAGTTCCCCCGCAGCTTCTCTGGTAGTCCTCAAGGAAATGAATGCTGATATGGCTCAAATCGCCAAAGCTCAAGAACTGTTTGAACGTGAAGCTAAAACTCTTAAGGCCCTCCACCATCCCGGAATTCCTCAGTTTTTTGACTTTTTTGTGGAAGGGGGCAAAAAATACTTGGTGATGGAAATGCTCCACGGCGAGGATTTAGAAAAACGCATCTACAACCGCGGGCCTGTTGCTCCCCAGCAAGCAATAGAGTGGATGATCCAAACCTGTGAGGTTTTGGACTACATTCACTCTCAAAAACCCCCGATCGTCCACCGGGATATTAAACCTGCTAATTTGCTGGTGCGCCACCGCGACAATCGCATTACACTGCTCGATTTTGGTGCCGTTAAAGAAATCGGCACTCCACTGGGTACTCGCATCGGCGTTGAAGGCTACACCGCACCAGAACAAGACCGGGGACAGCCTCTCCCTCAGTCGGATTTATATGCTATTGGGCCTACTTTGATTTTTTTGCTGACGGCCCAAAGCCCTCAAAACTTTTACGGGAAAATAGCTGGAGGTTACGGGTTTAAGCTCGAAAATATTCCGACGATCGCCCCCAAGCTGCGGGACACAATTTTGCGAACCACCGCAGCTAAACCGGGCGATCGTTTTCAAACTGCTCAGCAATTAGCTCGAGCTTTAGCAGCTTGCCTTTAACAGAAGCAAGAAATCATTAGTCATTAGTGATTAGCAAAAAGTCCGCTGTCATTCGTCATTCGTCATTCGTCATTCGTCATTCGTCATTCGTCATTCGTCATTCGTCATTAGAAAGAGGGAACAGGGAACAAGGAAGAGGGAAGAAGTTAGCAACGGAAAATTTATGAAAGACTATTTAACCGATCGCATCTTGATTTGTCCCAGACACCGAAGTCGTGCGTCTCCTGTGTTATTCCTCGTCCCAAGCTTCTACAGCTATCAACTCGCTAACGGGATCTTGCATAGAAAAATCAAACTCTAGCAATTGCTGTTTCCAGTACGGCCATTCGTCGCCGTAAAGCAGAGCAATTTTCCAAATGCTGTCTGTGGGCTTGATAATGTCAGACGTGACGAGAGAATGCACCTGACGCTGGAACTTAACCATCGGCTGTATAACCTTCTGGCTCATAATACCTCTTGAATTGTTTAAATCTTGTGTAATTACCACTTAAGAGCTCTCACAGAAAATTCGGTAAGTGGGAAGCTCAGAGACTTCAGTCCTGAGATGAAAACGACCCGGCGATTTCAATCGCCTTGAATCCCCTCCGGCGAGGGTTGGAGAGGTATGGTTGCCTCTCCGGTGAGGTATGATTTCCTCAAACTCCCATTGCTGGGGTAAAGTTCGCTTGTCGGTCAATGTTATAAAGGCTTGTCACGCTTACAGCACTGTCTCAGTGACTTTAAGACTGTTTAACTGTAAACAACAGAGCGGAAAACTAGCAACGCATTCTCCGGTGTTATGACCTAAATAACGTAGTCAGTGAAGACTTAGGCTGGTCAGTATAGCTTGCTTCGATCTCTCTTACAAGCTCAGTGGCTTTAGCCCTGAGTTACTGACTTTTTACCGCAGTTTCGCCAAGAACAGTCTCGCCAAGATACGTGTAGATTTTTGTCGGGAAGCTACATATTCAACTTGTAGCTTAACAGAGTTCGTTTTGACAAGGGCCTATAAGCAGGACTGAAGAGTCAAGACCGACTTCAAAGAATTAATCATCTGTGAACAAACCAGGCGTTCAACGGAGTACCATTAGTACGCAGGCTTCGTATTTCCTTTTTTGCAAAGGCTTTTTATAGTGAGGTAGTTCCACCCCCACTTACTAATACAGTACCAGAGTATTTCCAGATTATCAATGGGTATAGAGAATTGACACTCCCCGCGCGATCGCGACGGGGATTCTTAAGACATTTTGGTCTTAATATCCCTATTACTAGGGTTTCCGGGCGCAATCCTTTTGCCAAGAATGGCGGTCTGCTATCAAGCGTCTTACAACTAGCTCCTCGGTCGTGACTTTCCTCCAGTCCGGGGGTAGGTTTTAACGTCTTTTACTGACGATTTAGTCGATTCAGAACCTTACTATTGATGGTGATTAATTATTTTGAGCATCCGTACTGCTGTTAAGCTAGATACTTGATTTCTCAAAATTCACAAGTTTCGACTCTTTTGACGATACCACGAACCAGACATTTGTGCAATTGGTATGTCTAGTAGGCAGGATAAATCCTGCAACTCCCTTTCATCCCCGGACTGAAGTCACGGGGTTTTCAGGGTATTTCCTATAATTGTCGGTTTCCGTACCTACACCCGACGGTTCTGGACATCCCAAGGAGTAATTTATTCGGGGTACTTCACGCAGCGCTCAGATTAATCCCCTCTAAATATATATACCGAGGGACTTCCCGGCTGGTAGTTAAAATGTCCCGCTATATGCTATCGATCGACAGTGGGAGGTTTGCCGCCGCGATTGTTTCCACATTGTTGTTTCCACATTGTTGTAGATGCAAGGGCTGCGTTCGGCTTGTTCTTGACAAGGCTGAGTTTGCGTAGGAGAAACTGCAACTACTGCGCTTTCGCAGCTACAGCGTAATGTCCGCTTCCTGCGGGTAAACCGCACCTGTTTCACCTTCGACGCTGGGTTCGCTGTGAGAGTGGGGTCGGAGCTACATAAACTGATTATAACTCTACTCACCGCAAAAGCGATCGAAAATTGTTGGATACTGTTGATCGGAATCCCCCGATCGGAATCCCCGTCAGGTCGATCGAACATTCAAAGGCGACAGCAAAGCGGGCGTACAAGCACGTTCCAAACCCATCGTCCGTCCCGATCGAGTCAATCTAAAATCTAAAATCTAAAATCTAAAATCTAAAATTGTATGACTTGGACAAGGCGACACATTCTCACTCTGGCTGATTTTACCTCGGACGAATACGATACGGTGCTGCAAACGGCAGCTAGTTTTAGGGAGGTGCTCGGCCGCCGCACGAAGAAAGTGCCAGCTTTGCAGGGTCAAGTGGTCGCGAATTTGTTTTTTGAACCTTCTACCCGGACGCGCAATAGTTTTGAGTTGGCGGCGAAGCGGCTGTCGGCGGATACGCTGAATTTTACGCCGGGGAGTTCTTCTCTGACGAAGGGAGAAACTATTCTGGATACGGCTAAGACTTATCTGGCGATGGGAACGGATTTGATGGTGATCCGGCACGAACAAGCTGGAGTTCCCAGCACGATTGCCTCGGAAATGGATCGTTTGGGTTCGAGAGTCAGCGTTCTCAATGCTGGAGACGGTCAGCACGAACACCCGTCGCAAGGTTTGCTAGACTTATTTACTATTTGTGCTCTGTTAGATACCGAACGTCCGCAACTGGAACTTTTAGCGGGCAAAAAAATTGCTGTGGTGGGGGATATCTTGCATTCGCGGGTGGCTAGGTCTAATATTTGGAGTCTCACGGCTTCTGGGGCAGAGGTTCATTTGGCCGGGCCGCCGACTTTGCTGCCGCTGTTGTTTGCTGAGTGCGGCGATGGTAGGGAAGGCAAATTATTTTTGCACTGGCAGCTTGAACCTGCTTTGGCTGATGCTGATTTTGTGATGACTTTGCGGCTGCAAAAGGAACGGATGAGCGAGCATTTGCTGCCGAGTTTACGAGAGTACCATTCTTTGTACGGGATTACGCGCGATCGGCTCAAACTCTGCAAGCCGGAGGTGAAGGTGTTGCACCCTGGCCCGGTTAACCGCGGCGTGGAAATTAGTTCGGATTTGATGGACGATCCGCAGTTCAGCTTAATTTCTCAGCAAGTTACCAGCGGCGTGGCGGTGCGGATGGCATTACTTTATCTGATCGGCGGCGGTAAAGTTTAGGCTGTTAGTTGTTAGTGATGAATTTCGGATATTCGATTATTTTCAGGATCGATCGCCTCTTTACAATAATCGTTACCCGGTCAGACCGAGTAACGATTAAAACTCTTTCTAGAAATGTAAAGTGCTCTAGTTAAGAGTTAGGAAAGCCAGGACGAAGACACCCAGCCGCCACCTTTGAGTTGGGCCCAGCCGTTTTTGTAACGACCGGTCAATTTGATGTTGTCTCCATAATATAACTTGCCTATTACATGAGAACAGCTATCGGGACGGTTGCGGATATTCAGCCGGCCGCCATTAGTGACAACTTTGGCGTAGCTGTGATGGCCGTGATGGCTTTTCTTGCCGCAGCGGGAGTAGCAACTTGCGGCCTGGGCTTCGCCGCCGACACTCAGAACAGATAGAGCTACTGCCATACCTGCAACGCCTATCCATGCAGAATTAGGAATTTTCAAGCCCAGCTCGTCTAAGGACTTGAGTTGGAGTTCGGACTCTGGAGATTCATAAGCAACAAAAGAGTGGCTCAATGCTAGTGCTTCCATAGTTTCCTCGTGATTGTTGTTAACATTTGTTGGTGCAGACTCAGGTTAAAACCTCAATTAACAGCCAAAACCATTAACTTATGTGTCTGAAAAGGCACAAAAGGGAGTTACGGTCTTGCTTTTACTGAGTATTAACCAATTAGCCTGAACCCTGCACAGGTATATCATGTCATTTAAGTAGCTTTTTGGAACAAAAAAATAAATAAAGTTTACATCTGCTGCTAAAGATTGGGGGGACACGGATAAGTAGGAGGGGAGAATTAAACTTAACTGTGTCATTCAAAAGGGAAGGAAGTAATCGCTTGGGGCTGGAGATTGCTTGCAGCGAGTTGGGTATGAGAGTATTTATTTTGGTGTGCTGACTTATTGAGTTGCTACAGGCCGCTCGCCAGTTATTCGATCGAACAAGCATCCTGCTCGTCTTCAAGCACGGTCTTAATTTGGTTCGGGCGAGTTATATGTAGCCGATCGCACGCTGTGCAGCGATTCGGGGCAACCCCGCTCCCTTGCCCGTGCTACGAGATTGGTCTAAAAATTAGCCTCCCTGTGTCCCCGACAAGAATGCAAGACAAATCCATCGCGACTTGATTTGTGTCAAGATTAACTAACATATCCAGCACCACTTCTTTGGCAATGAACTCCTTCGCTGCACTTTCGATCGGCACAATTCCTCAACGCCATGAATCAGACAGCTTCGCCATTACCATAGCGCCGTTGTCTGTAGAGGAAATATACGCTTTGGCAGATGACCCCGCCAACGGAGCCGTGGTAATGATGAGCGGTACAGTCCGCAACCAAACTGACGGTCAAGCTGTAGTTTCCCTAGAATATCAAGCCTACGAACCGATGGCCGTGCGAGTATTCCAGCAAATCGCTACTGAAATCCGCCGCCAGTGGGCCGATGTCAATCGGGTTGCCATTCACCACCGCGTCGGACGCTTGCAAGTAGGAGAAATCAGCGTAGTGGTGGCTGTTGGCTGTCCCCACCGGGACTCAGCCTTTGCAGCTTGCCAGTATGCGATAGATACGCTCAAACACAATGTACCAATTTGGAAAAAGGAACATTGGGCCGATGGTTCTAGCAGTTGGGTTAGTATTGGAGCGTGCGAGGCGATCGGGCATTAGTCAATAGATTTTAGATTTTAGATATGAGATTGAAGAGGGGAACTTGTGACGATCGCTCAGCGTCAACGACTGTGGAATGTTCGATGAGCCAATTCCACCGATGAGCGACTTTATTTCCGTGTCCTGGTCTGCGGTTGTGGCGACCGTTCAAAGAGTGCAATTGCCAGCCGAAAAACTCTCTAATTATGACTTGGTGTTGCGCTGTCAGGAAGGAAATCGACCTGAGAGCACTGCCTTTTCAGAACTGTTGAAGCGGTATCAGTCCCACGTAGACAGGGTTCTATATCACTTGGCGCCTGACTGGCAAGACCGAGCAGACTTGGCTCAGGAAGTCTGGATTCGAGTCTACCGCAATGTTAACCGCTTGCAAGAGCCTGTTAAATTTCGGGGCTGGCTGAGCCGCATCGCCACTAATTTGTTTTACGATGAGTTGCGGAAGCGCAAGCGGGTGCGAACTCCGCTGTCGCTCGACGTACCCCGTACTCTGGAAGATGGGGAGGTTGATTGGGAAATTCCGGCCGACAGTCCGGGGCCTGATGAAGATTTGACGACTAGAGAATTTTACGACCAGTTGCGATCGGCGATCGCAGATTTGCCGGAAGTATTCCGCACGACAATTGTTTTGAGAGAAATAGAAGGTTTAGCATATGAGGAGATAGCGGAAATGACCGGTGTTTCTCTGGGAACTGTCAAGTCCAGAATTGCTAGAGCACGCCAAAGATTGCAGTTGCAATTGCAAAAATATCTCGACGGTAATTAGCCAGAGTGATTTTAGAGGCGGGTCAAGAAGATTTGGTAATGTTTGCTGTGACATCAAAACTTCTCTTTTAAAATATAAATAAGCAGTAAATCATCCTAATAGCGAGCGCGTGCTTCCCCTAATTTGAGCAAGTGGTGTGAAATATGAATTCTAACTTTGAATCGGCTAAAAATCAGAATCAGCAAGATATCGGGGATTCACTGGCCCAAAATCAAGCTAACAACAATTATCCCCAGGGCAATGTAACTACTATGATGCGCGATCGCTTTGAATTGCTGAGTGCCTACCTCGACGGCGAAGTGACGGCGGCAGAACGCCGGCAAGTTGAGGATTGGCTGACAAATGACTCCACTACGAAACGTTTGTACTCGCGACTGCTGATGATGCAGCATGGTTTTCAGACAATGCCAGTGCCTGCTGCGGAACAATCTGCACAGGAGTTGGCGGCGAAGGTTTTGCAGCGGGTGGAACGCAAGCCGAAGCGGACTTGGATTTTGGGTGGAGGTGCGATCGCAGCTTTGTTGATTGGGGTGGTGTCTGGTGTCGGTGGCGGCCGCCAATTGTTTGCTCCCCAGTTTGCTCGATCGCCCGTTCCTGCTGAATCTGACGGTTTGATTGTGGCTTTGAATGAGCCTCTGGTGGAGATTGTTAATCCTAACGATTTGATGCTTGGGGTGAATGCACCGATAATGGATATTCCCAAAGTTGGTGTAGCAACCCCTCAAAAGTCATTGCCAAAGGCGCAGTAGGATTTCTGTTTTGAGAAATAACTGAAGTTGCTAAGCTCCCTAAAAAAGGGGGCTTTTTGCCGTTTTTCCCAGTTTTTTAAGGTGGATATATCCTTTGACAATCTCTGGGTTTTGATTGGCTAATTGCATAAATTTTTGATTGATAGGGAAACCGCAGATAAACGCAGATAAACGCAGATAATTTCAAGATAGTTGGCAATTTTTGCAATCTTGTCTAATGACGAATTGTGGGGCGCTCGATCGCAATTAAGCCCGATCGCACTTGTCACCTGTTTTGTTGATTTTGGCGATCGGCAACAGCAATGTCTCCTCAATTTCCTGCCGCACAGCAGGAGATACATTACAACCGATCTTGAGGCAATCTACCAGCAATTTATTAGCATCATAATACTTCCTCAGCAATGATTTCTGCTGTTCACTGAACCGCCAATCGTGACCTATATTGCGATAGGAAATTATGATTTGTCTTAATTGCCTAGTCCAAACTTCTCCGTTAGCTTGCCACCATTGCCTAAATATTTCCTTGTCACCATCTGGGAGAGGTAGTTGTTTCTTAAGTTCTTCCAGTGCTTGCATCAGTTCAGGTTCCACAACAGAGACAAGAAGAATGTCGTGGGCAAGGCTAAGGGCAGGGTCAATAGCACTGTCGAGTACAGGCAAAATGGCAAGATCGAGAACAAGGTCTAGGGTCAGTTGAACAGCAGGGTCAAAGGTATGTTTAACGGCCAGGTAAAGGGCAGCGTCAAGGAAACGTTCAGGGTTACGATTAAGAGCAAGCTCAAGGCATGGCAGAAGGGAAAAGTAAAAGAATCTAACTGCCGCAGGTTTGTAGGGAAAATCGACAGAAAGAGATTTTTGGTTGACCCACACTAGGAACTGCTGCAAATTCTCATCGTTAGCGACCATTCCATCAACTTGCTGTTTCATTAACAGCAATAAGTCATCAGCTTTTGGCAAAATCCCAAGTGCCAGGAAAAATACTTCTCGCCAGCGCTTATCGGTGATGTGAATGACCACTTTTTCTAAAGAGTTTGCCTCATAATCTTCAATAATTGCTTTTGCAGTAAAATACTCTTGAAATGTTAGATGAGAAAACGAATAAATGCCTCTTGCCCTCTCCACTAATACTCCATGTTGTGCCTCGATCGCCTTCAGCACAACCTCACTGTCCATCTCCAACTGAACAGGGTCAGTTGTGCCATCGGGTAAGTTAGCCAAATAGTCTGCAATCACTTGTTGGATTTGATTTTTTTCAAAAAAGTAATCGCCCCGTTCAAAAGTAATAGCTGCCACAAAAGCAAGTAAATGTTTCTTGCGACACAAATTCAAATCGCGATAAACTTCATCCCGTTTAATGCCTCTAGTTTCATCCCATTTTCTGAGCATAATTTCCAGTCCTTCCTCATACAACTTGGCTCGGTTGGATGGAAAATCTGCTTTTGCTTGGAATACTAAACAAGTCAGATTCAACAAGATAGGCGTTACTGCCAGTTCTCGGATTTGCTGATTTTTATTCATTTTTAGCTTCTCTACGAATTGAGATGCTAAAGTTTTTCCTGCCTCCATATTCTGGGAAAAAGCCACAAACCAATTGCGAGCAAAGGCAGCGATTTGCTTATTATTAAAATCGGCTACCTCAACACAAGTAAAGGCTTCGTCGTGAAATCTGTACTTAGAAGCGGCAATTCGACAGGTAATAATAAACTGATTGTTGTAATACTTTTGGACAAACTGACGAATCTGTCTGACGACTGCATCGCTATCTGATTCTGGCACTTCATCTAAGCCGTCCAATAAAATCAAACCTCTGCCTTGACTGAGTGCGAGTTCAGTTTGCGATCGCGCTTCAACTCCGCAACTGGCAAATTCGTCGCTGATATATTCTAATAAGTCAAAATTAGCGATTTCAGCAAAGGTTTTTAGAGGGATAAAAATCGGTATTTTGTTGGATTCAAATTTTGCGCGATCGCACTGAATGGCGATGTGTTTCAAAAAAGTAGTTTTACCGGAACCTGGTTTGCCGAGTACCATCAGTTTAGAGTGAGATTTCACCGCATCCAATCCCGGTACTCGTTTCTGGCGTACTTTGCCTAAACCCAATCGGTTAAAGTTATCCGCATCTGGGTTGAAGTCTCTCACTAAATCGCCAATTTCTCCCGGCTGCCAACTGGTAATTTCCTCCAAAATGTTGACTTCAATGTAGAGGTTGCTTAAATCAACGGGCTGTGCAATATCCAAGAGTTGCATTTTGCTGTAAAGCTGTTGGATTTTGCTGTGGCATTTTTGCCGTATCTCTTCCACTACCGAATCAATGTCTAAATTCGGTGGCTGCGGATTTTGTGGTGGAGGACGATCGACAATTTCTTCCCAATTTAACTGCAAAACCGTGCAGAAAGCCCTGAAAGCATTGGTTTTAATCGGTTCTCTTCCTCGTAAAAAACGCCTCCAAGTTGGCAGCGAGATACCATCGGCATAAGGCCCGGCCTCTGTCCAAGTTCGATCGGGTTCTAATGTTTGACTAGCTTCTACTAGCCATCTGGGGTCTTCTATCGTCGATCCCCTCTCTCTTCTAGCTTGCCTAATTTTTACTAATCCCTCCTCTGAGGCTTTGAGGGTAGTCATTGTATAATTTACTTTTCTAATTGTCAATGTCAGTTTTCGCTCAGTTTAGCGATCGCAAACTGAGTTTGTCAAGACCTGAGCAATTAAGAGAAAATGATCGTGACAACAACTGCACGGCAGACGAAAAAAGTCAGGCATAAATCATGCAAACTTAATCGTTCAGAATGTCACTCCCTTTTTTAGCTAAAAAAGTCCACATTAAATCATGACAAAGGATACCAAAATGAAAGATAACATGGATGAAATCCCGTCAGGTGGGATAGGTATAAAAATTATTGGCAAAATTGCCGATGAGCTAAGTTATACCTGCACTTCGGGCGGTCGCAACTGTCTGTTAATGGTGAAATATTATCAGCAGCCCGGTCTAGTACAACCGCAACATAGCAATCAAGCAGGTTTTGTTAAGCGGGCGATCGATGTTTTAAACTTTAACTGGCTTGAAAAGCAACGAAATCGCCAACCCGACCCAAGTTCTAACCAGCACCTTCAAAAATTTAGCCTTCAATTAAATACGGATATCAAGGCTGTTGCTCAAGTTTTATCCTGGGTTGAACAGTTAGATCCTCTACCAATTCCCGAAGCAGTTTTGCATCAGTGTAAACTTGCTGTGATTGAAGGGTTTACGAATGCTGTTCGCCACGCTCACAAAAATCTGCCCTTAGAAACTCCGATAGAGTTGGAAATAACAGTTTTTTACCAACACCTAGAAATCAAAATTTGGGATGAGGGAAAGCCTTTCGATCTCAAGGCGAAGTTGGAAGAAGAATTGGCAGAAGAAAAAAGTCTGTTTAATTGCAACGATCTGGGATTTATGCTTGACTCTTGACTAAATTTGTTCTGTAATTACCAACTTTAAATTGACAATAGAATTTTGTCATGACTGCTGATACTACTCCCAAGATTCTCGTTGTGGATGACGATCTATTAATCCGCACTCTAGTTCATCGTTTTTTAACTCAGAAATATCAAGTAGATTGGGCAGCAGATGGCGAGACGGCTTTAGAATTGTTTGAGAAATTAAAGCCACTGCTAGTAATTCTCGATTGCAATTTGCCGGATACTACAGGCTATTACCTCTGCCAGGAAATGCAGCGCCGTACTAATGTTTTTGTGATAATGCTAAGCAGCCGCACAGACGAAGCCGATCGACTTAAAGTCCTGTCCGCAGGTGCTGATGACTGTATCTGCAAACCATTTGGTCTGGCGGAGTTGGCAATTCGTGTAGAAGTTGTGTTGAGACGCATGAGGGCTGTCACTCCATCACGTATTGTATTCGATAAATTCGCGATCGATTCAGCGCGTCGGGAAGCAACACTCAACGACAAAATTATCAAGTTAACAGCCTTGGAATTTAATATCTACGGGGGCTGCGCCAACGAAGAGGATCGCACTGCAATGGCAATTTACTAAGCTCATCGGCATTAACCACCTTATTTGGCGAAAAACCTATTTTCCCAAGTCCCATCGGGCAGCCAGATGCCTCCTAGAGCACGAACGCGATCGGGTACCATGCAGTATGCCCAAGCCGTCCCTAGAGGTTTGAGGTGTCGATCGAAGATTTCGATTTCCTCCCGCTGATATTCGTTTTGTGTCGGTTCCCGCAGCGGATCGTAGTCTTCAAGTCGGTCTAAATCTTGCAAAATAGCCGAGTTTGCGAAACAGAGGAGAAAACCGCAGACATTGCCTTCTCCGACCACCATCGCAGGATAGCCGATCGGCAGGGCAAAAAGTTGACCGCGGGCGATCGCGGGGCAAGCATCCACAACTTTTCCTTCGCAGTAGCGGAGATAGTTGCACTCCCCCGGTTTGAGAGTGCCGTAGACAAAGACTTTCATCAGGTAGGGCCTAACCGCTAGTTTTTGCTAAGATAGATGGCTAAGCTAATAGTTTAAGTCTCGCGGGCGATCGCGACTGCAATCTTGATAAATTTCGTTGTTTACCCTTTCTTATAATTCATGACTCTAGCAGTTAGTTTTATTGCTTTTGGACTTCGGCCCTTGTACTTGAGCTCTTTTTTGCCCCTTGACAGCTTGTTTTCGACTCAAGGGATTATGGTGATGCTGCTGGCGGCCTATGCCGGGGCGATGTGGATGTTTCTCACCAGTGCTCCGAAGGTACACACGGTGATGGTATCGGATCTCGGACAAGCCAGGGAATTCTATGAAGGTATGCTAAACCTGCCCGTAGCAGAAGTGCCGCTGCACTACTACTACAATTACGAACAAACTTTGGGTACAACCGGTATCGATCCGCTGTATTTGTCACCGAATGTCGGGAGGGCAACGACCTCTCAAACAATGGGGAGTCCCGATGGTTTGTGGTATCAGTTGATGAAAAATACCCAACTGCACATCATTAGCGGCGCCGGTGTAGGGGAAAAAAATCGCGAACGTCATGTTTGTTTCGATCGCGATTGTTTGGATCAGCTATTGATGAGGGTACAAACTCGGGGCATTAGTTATAAAATTCGCCGGGAAAAGCCACTGAATTTTTTAGTCAAGGATTACGACGGCCGGGTGATTGAAATGGCTGAGGTTAGTAATTAAGTAGGTCGTTCTAATTAAAGGTAAAACGATCTCGTGCGCTACCCCCGACTTCTTTTTTTGGGTAATATCATTCCGGCCCGGCCGGAATGATATTAGTCGCGAACACGGCTCATCTCCAGAGAGATAATGGCTCAATCAAAAAATGATAAGAATAATTGAGATTTTTGATATCTAACTAGATCCTGGTTACACTGCATTAATTGGTTGCCGGAGATTGTTTCCTACGCCAACAATAATCAGTAACACTCTTGTTAACTAAAACCTGGAGACAAGTAATCATGGCAGAAGTGGAAGTTCTTGTAGAAAGTTTGTGGGAACTTGATGAGGATCAGCTAGAAGCACAGATTGGCTCTCGCGTACAAGCCATAGGGGATGATGTTGCTGGACGTGGAGCAAGAGGGGTAGACCCAGCATCGTTGGAATCTATTGATGTGAACTTTGCGGCTAGAGCATCGATCGATCCAAGATTTTTAGATGCTGGTCGGCAGCTTGTCGATCGCGTAAACCCCTTAGTTTACGAGCTGATGTGCAAACCCCTCGGAGGAAACGATTTAGAGACTCAGAAAATCCTGGATGAAGCTATCAACCAGAATTACACGAAAGCTGCGGGTATGTTAGCTCCTGCTCTCATCTCTGGACTGGGACTTGCTCCTGTTATTGCTACTCTCCTGGCCACGTTGATTATCAAAAAGATTGCCAATTATACCGCTACTGGAATTTGTGAAACTTGGCAGAAAAACCTGCCCAAACCCACAAGCTGAGCTATAAACTGGAATTAGCAACAGAAATTGTCGGGGAACGCGATCGCACGGGCTGTTAGAATATTCCAGTAGCTAAGCGTCCGCGATTTTCCCTGAGCTATCCCCTCATCTTTGACTTATAGTGCATAGACTGCCAATACTTGATTGCCTATGCAATAAGAGTTTACTAGAGTTGAGCAATCGCTCCTCGTAGTGCAGCAGCAATAACTCCCTCCGGAATGGTTGCCAAAATCTGTTGTCCTTGCTGCCGTAAAAATTGCTTGAAGATAGGATCTTTCTGTGCTTCTGCTAGCATTACCTGCTGGATCAACTCTACCTGAGTTTCCTCTGTGCCAGCTACCTTTTGTCCAGATAGTTGTGTAAGAAAGCTTTGAGCAGTGGTGACAATTTCTCCTGAATTGGGACTGACCACAATACTCCGCACTTGACCTGCCGCTTCGCTATACTCGATCGCCTCACCTGCCAAGTTAGTGATTGTACTGCCTGAGATGAAGAAATTCTGACCGAAGGGTTTTTGACTGTAGTTTTTGAGAGCAGCAGATTGATCGGCTACAATCCCTAGTAGCTGATTGATCTGCTGCTCTTTCGTTCCTAGAACCCACATTCCGCAGATATTCAGACAAATTTAATAATTTTAAATTTGGAGGCATGAAACCCTGAAATAAATACCTA